>SVLR01000026.1 GCA_015067785.1 Oscillospiraceae bacterium | reverse complement strand
GCGCACTGGGAAACGGTACATTCGATGCACTTATTGGCTTTGCAGTTCATTTTGGTCTCCTCCTTTTTTTCGTGATAGGCTTAGTATGCACAAAACCGCAAAAACGATACGAAAAACGCGTACCAAACATTGACAAGCAGACACTCTATGAGTATAATATATGCGGAAAACGACGGTTTTCCAAAACATCATATTCTAAAACGAGAATTTCGTTTGTAAAGAAAGGAAAATTGCTATGATCTACAGTGCAGAAGTACAGCATATGTGCTCCGTGGCCAAGGGCGCCTATCACGGCCCCGCTCCCATCCCCGAAGAGGGTAAGTGGGTTCAGGTCAAGGAAATTAAGGATGTCAGCGGTTTCACCCACGGCATCGGCTGGTGTGCTCCCCAGCAGGGCTGCTGCAAGCTGACCCTGAATGTGAAGGAGGGCATCATTGAGGAAGCTCTGGTTGAGACCCTGGGCTGCTCCGGCATGACCCACTCCGCAGCTATGGCTTCCGAGATCCTTATTGGAAAGACCCTCTTGGAGGCGCTCAACACCGACCTGGTTTGTGACGCCATCAACACCGCAATGCGGGAGCTGTTCCTGCAGATCGTTTACGGCCGCAGCCAGTCTGCTTTCTCCGAAGACGGTTTGGCAGTGGGCGCTTCTCTGGAGGACCTGGGTAAGGGTCTCCGCAGCCAGGTTGGCACTATGTTCGCTACCAAGGCTAAGGGCCCCCGTTATCTGGAGATGGCCGAGGGCTATGTTACCCGCATCGCTCTGGACGCAGACAACCTGATCACCGGCTACGAGTTCATTAACTTAGGCAAGATGATGGACTTCATCAAGAAGGGCGACGACGCCAACGAGGCGCTGAAGAAGGCAAAGGGCTCCTACGGCCGTTTTGCAGACGCCGCCAAGTACATTGACCCCCGTCACGAATAAGAGGAGGACGAGAATATGGCTCTGTTTGAAGGTTACGAAAGAAAAATTGATAAGATCAACGGCGTCCTCGCTCAGTACGGTCTGAATTCTGTTGAAGAATGCCGCGAGCTGTGTGTTGCTAAGGGCTTCGATCCCTACGAGATCGTAAAAGGCATTCAGCCCATCGCTTTCGAGGATGCCGCTTGGGCATACTGCGTTGGCGCTGCTATCGCTATGAAGAAGGGTGTTAAAAATGCTGCTGAGGCTGCTGAAGCCATCGGCATCGGTCTGCAGGCTTTCTGCATCCCCGGCTCTGTTGCTGAGGACCGCAAGGTTGGTATCGGCCACGGCAACCTGGGCGCAATGCTGCTCCGGGACGAGACCAAGTGCTTCGCATTCCTGGCTGGTCACGAGTCCTTCGCTGCTGCGGAAGGCGCCATCGGTATTGCCCGCTCTGCTAACAAGGCTCGTAAGGAGCCCCTGCGGGTCATCCTGAACGGTCTGGGCAAGGATGCCGCGCAGATCATCTCCCGGATCAACGGCTTTACCTATGTAAAGACCCAGTTTGACTACTACACCGGCGAACTAAAGATCGTCGAGCGTATCCCCTACTCCACCGGCGAGCGCGCTGCCGTTAACTGCTACGGCTGTGACGATGTTCGTGAGGGTGTTGCGGTTATGCGTTACGAGGGTGTCGATGTTTCCATCACCGGCAACTCCACCAATCCCACCCGCTTCCAGCATCCTGTTGCCGGCACCTACAAGAAGGAGTGCATGGAAAATGGCCGTAAGTACTTCTCCGTTGCTTCCGGCGGTGGCACCGGCCGTACTCTGCACCCCGACAATATGGCTGCCGGTCCCGCTTCCTACGGTATGACCGACACCATGGGCCGTATGCACGGTGATGCCCAGTTCGCTGGCTCTTCCTCCGTCCCCGCCCACGTAGAAATGATGGGCTTTTTGGGCGCAGGCAACAACCCCATGGTCGGTATGACCGTTTCCGTTGCTGTTGCTGTTGAGGAAGCACTGAAGTAAGTTAAATATTTAGCAAGTGGCTTCTGCGAAAGCAGGAGCCACCTTTTTGCATAAAGAGCCCATCCCCGCAGGGATGGGCTCTTCACATTTGATTACAGAATTATCTTGCCTGCCATTCAGCGACAGTATAGGTCACGCCCTGATAAACAATTGCGCCGACCTCAGCACCGTCCTCAATTACGAGGGCAGGCGTATACTTACCGGGGTTCAGGTTGATCGTGCCAACCTTAGCGCCTGCACCGATGGTGAGCTTACCAAGATTCTTAGTTGTAATCGCGCAGGAGTCGATCACATCGACCTGGGAATTGGTAATTGTCACATGTGCCTGATTGGCTAGGTAAACAACACCGTACTTGCCACCCACGATGGTTGTCTTTGTGCCGTTAACGAAAGCAGCATCATAAGGCTTGAAGCCGGTCTTTTCGGTAGTCGTGCCGGTCATGACACAGTTGGTCATTGTTGCAGTGCCGTAGTGAGAGAAGGCTGCTGCGATATTATTACCACCGTTATTAATTGCCAGCGTTGCAACAAGGTCTTCGATGACCATATTGGTGATGGTGTAATTACCCTTAACGCTGAGACCATGGTGACCGACCTCAACGAAACCGGAGCCGACGATCTTCACATCGCTGACAACAGCATCCTCACCGTTGGCGGGAATGAAGCCTACATAGCCATAGTCATAGGACTCACCAGCAGCTGTTCCGGTACCATTGGTGGTAATGGTGGAGCCGGTACCTGCAAAGTTGATTGAACCGGTAGACTCAAGCAGCATTTCACTGTTATCCGGAACCTTGATGTCATCCGTAAGCACAACATCGTCCTTACCGGCAGAAATTGCAGCATTTAGTTCATCGGTACTTTCAACCTTCGTAATCGTATCAAGGGGAAGGATGATTGTATTGTCGCCATACTTCAAATAGCTACCGATCTGCCGCCCTTCACGGGCAGGATCCACAACGCCAAAGCCAATGTCCATTGCCTGCGTATATGTATCCTTATAGAACTTGGTGCCGGAGACAGCAGTTACATTGCTATTCTTGATCTCGCCAGCCAGCGCAGCATTGTGGTAGCCTGTACCGATGCCTGCACCGTATTTACCACCCGTAGCATCGATGGTGGAGCCTTCGATGTTGATGGTGCAAAGCGGCTGCTTGCTCAGGCAGTGGGTATCATAGCCGGAGCCGATACCTGCTCCGTACTCACCGCCCTTTGCGGTGATGGTAGAGTTCTTAATATTGATGGTAGTGCCGTTCTCCGTAGCGTCTCCGCTGACACGGCTGCCGCCGATACCTGCAGAAGCGTTGCCGCCCTCTACATTATAAATGGTAGAGCCTTCAATGTTAATGGTTACGCCGGTCCAGTAGCGGGCACCGATGCCTGCAGCCTTGGAGCCGCCCAGCGCATTGTCGATGGTAACCTTGTTCAAGTTGATAACCGCGCCGTTATAGCCAGAGCCGATGGCTGCACCGCCCTCAGGCTCGGACTTGCCGTACTTAGGATCGCTGATCAGATTCGGCTGCACAAAGCTACCGGTGACCTTGGCGATGCGGATATTGGAGATATTGATCTCAGTGGCATTCATACCGCCGATACCGGAAGCGCCCTCTACATCCACTGCGATGGCGGTCAGCGTGCCGCTACCGGAGATAGTGAGCTTACCGTTGGCAGTAATGGCAGAGCCATCAAAGGCCTCAGGCTCTTGCGCTGCCAGCAGAGCAATGCCGGTGCCCTTAGCATTGACAACCACTGCGCCTTCGATCACGATGTTAACGTCCTTCTCAGCCTGCACAGACTTGAGGGTGGAATTCACTAAAGTCAGGGTGCCGGTATAAGCAGCAGGAACATTCAGGATGCCATTCGGCTCATTGCAGCCAGCCAAGGTAACATCCTTGTTTTCAGCCATCAGAGCTTCTGCTTCCGCAATGGTGGAGATAGCGCTTTCCTTATCGTAGTCAGGACCGAAGGAGTCGCTCTCGTAATTAAGCTGGGTAGCAAACAGGTTGACACCCATCTCGATCTGAGGAACATCCTTGCCGTTGTGGTTGGCTTCGTTGCCAACGGTCTCAGGCATATAGATGATCAGTGCTAAGTAATCATAGTAGTTACTGGTGCCCTCGGTATTCTTGGGCTCCAGAGACTTGGTGCTGCCGTTGTAGGTCTGCAGCTTGCTTACGGTACCGGCTGCCAGCTTTGCAGCATCACGGTCTGCATAAGTACCAGCCAGATCCGCACTCTCGCTCTCCACTACCTTGAACTCCAGATAGTCAGATAGCTTGATGTCAGCGTTATCTTTGGTCTTACCAAGGATCTCGTTGTAGACATTTACACTCAGCTGATACTTCAGTGCCAAAGAGCCTGCGTTGCTGACCTTCAGGTAAGCGACCTCGGTATGACCGGGCTCCCACAGAGCAGCATCATTAAAGAGCTTGGTAGTATCGGTCACCTCTTTGTACTCTGCTCCGTTCCAGTATTCCAGAACAACGTCCAGATTGCCGGCAACGATTTGGTTCTTTCCGCTGGTTACGCTGTCAGTAAACCAAGCAAACGTAGAACCAATCAGCATGCTCACACACAGCAGCAGAGACAGAGCGCTCATCAGCAGTGCACAGCGTGTTGTTTTTGCTTTCATAACAAAAACCCCCCTCGTATATTGGACAGATACACACTTATCCACCATAATTGAATTATAAATTCAATTCTGATATAAGTCAATATAATTACATTCATTACTCTAACTTTTTTTCAAAATTTTCATTTAGAAATACAGCAAAAAGGAGCTGCTTTCGCAACTCCTTTTGTTGTGGCATTATGTGGGGAAAATCAATAGAACTTTCTCTTGTTCTTACGGGCAGCTTCAGACTTTTGCTTACGCTTCAGGCTGGGGCTGACATAATGCTCGCGCTTCTTAACCTCAGCGATCACGCCCTCCTTGGCACAGCTGCGCTTAAAACGACGCAGAGCGCTCTCCAGAGATTCGTTCTCCTTTACGCGAATTTCAGACATTGATTTCCCTCCCTCCGATATCGTCCGGCTAAATCCAGGACGCTTTCAGGGCCAACACGGCTTGATTATTATATCCTTTTCCTTACAGATTGTCAAGAAGAAATTCATATTTTGGCGGATTTTTGTTATTTTACAATCAGGTTGACCAGCTTATTCTTAACAACGATGGTCTTTACAATATTGCCGCCGTTCTTTTCTAAGAACTTGGCGATCTTTTCGTCAGCCAGTACATTTGCAATGACCGCATCGTTATCGAGGTCTGCATCCATTACCACAGTACCACGCATCTTGCCGTTGACCTGCACAGCCATCGTGACCTCGGCGTCCTTGCACTTATCTTCACTATAGACAGGCCAGGGCTCAAAGGCGATGGTATCGTTATGACCCATGATCTGCCAAATCTCCTCGCCAACATGGGGCGTAATGCAGGAAATCATCTTGATAAAGCCTTCGGCATACTCTCTGGGGCAAGTACCATTCTTATAGACCTCGTTAACAAAGACCATCATCTGTGCGATGGCTGTGTTGAAGCCCAGTACCTCAAAGTCATTTGTAACTTTCTTCACGGTCTGATGGTAGATCTTTGTCAGCTTGCCGTCGTCATCCTCTGTAATATTGGCAGGCTCGGTAAAGAAGTTCCAAACACGGTTAATGAATTTCTTTGCGCCGGCAACCGCCGTGGTAGACCAAGGCTTGCTCACTTCCAGCGGGCCCATAAACATCTCATAAAGGCGAAGGGTATCTGCGCCGTAGTCACGGACAACATCACTGGGGTTGACCACGAACTCCGGGAAGCGCTTACCCATCTTAATGCCGTTTTCGCCAAGGATCATACCCTGATGGACCAGCTTCTTGAAGGGCTCCTTTACCGGAACAAGACCCTGATCGTACAGGAAGCGGTTCCAGATACGGGAATAGATCAAGTGACCGACTGCGTGCTCAGGACCGCCGATGTAGAGGTCAACAGGCATCCAGTGCGCGAGCAATTTGGGATCGCAGAATTCCTTATCATTGTTGGGGTCGATATAGCGCAGGAAGTACCAGGAAGAGCCGGCAGAACCGGGCATTGTGGAGGTTTCCCGCATACCCTTGATGCCATTTGCATCGTAGTGCTTCCACTCCTCGGCATTTTCAAGGGGTGCTTTGCCGCCCTTGCCCTTATAGTCTTCCAGCTCGGGCAGGATCAGAGGCAGCTCGCTGTCGGGCAGAAACACTGTCTCCCCATCCTCGGTATAAACACAGGGAACAGGCTCGCCCCAGTAGCGCTGACGGGCGAATATCCACTCGCGGAAGTGATAGTTGTTTTTCCGTCTTGCCACGCCCGCCTTTTCTAACTTGCAGGTGATGGCTTCCTTGGCTTCCTCAACGGTAAGTCCTGTAAATTCCTCGGAGTTTACGAGCTTGCAGCCCTTGCCTAAGTAGTCCTGCTTTTCAAAGGCACACTCGCTGACATCCCGCCCCTCAATGACCTGAATCATCGGGATATTGTGGGCGATGGCATACTCAAAGTCGCGCTGGTCGTGGCTGGGAACTGCCATAACCGCGCCGGTACCGTAGTTTGCAAGGACGAAGTCACCGATAAAAACAGGCACTTCCTTACCGTTTACAGGATTGATGGCGTACACGCCCTTTAAGCAGCAGCCGGACTTGGTCTTATTCAGCTCAGTGCGATCCATATCGGACTTTTTGACGGTCTCTGCGATGTAAGCTTCTACCTCTTTCCTGTTCTCAACCCGGTCAAGCAGGCTCTCCGTGATCTTGCCGTCAGGGGCAAGGACCATAAAGGTAATACCGTAGATGGTTTCGATACAGGTGGTGTAAATAGAGAAACTGCCGCCGCCCACCAGCTGGAAGTCAACCTCCACACCGGTGGATTTACCGATCCAGTTGCGCTGGATCTCCTTGGTGGATTCGGGCCAATCGATTTCATCCAGACCTTCTAAGAGCTTTTCCGCAAAGGCAGGCTGGTCGATGACCCACTGCATCATATTCTTCTTCACAACCGGGTATCCGCCCCGCTCGGACTTGCCGTCAATGACCTCGTCGTTAGAAAGAACGGTGCCCAGCTCCTCACACCAGTTAACGGGCATTTCGATCCGCTTAGCGTAGCCGGCTTCCCACAGCTTTTTAAAGATCCACTGGGTCCACCTATAGAAAGAGGGATCGGAGGTGGCAAGCACCTTGGACCAGTCGTAGTCAAAGCCCAGCTCCTTCAGCTGATTCGAAAAGGTTTCGATGTTCTTTTGGGTAAAGCCGTTAGGATGGTTGCCGGTGGAGACAGCATACTGCTCCGCAGGCAGACCAAAGGAGTCATAACCCATTGGGTGCAGGACATTATAGCCCTGCATCCGCTTCATACGAGACATAATATCCGTTGCGGTATAGCCTTCCGGGTGACCTGCGTGGAGGCCCACGCCGGAGGGGTACGGGAACATATCCAGCACATAATACTTGGGTTTCGAAAAGTCCCAAACATCGGTATGGAAGGTCTTATTCTCCTCCCAGTACTTTTGCCATTTCTTCTCAATGGCAGAAAACTCGTAATTCATTTTCTATCCTTCTTTCATTCCGGGAGAACGATGTCCCCGATATCTACTTTTTCAGCGTCTGCCCAAAGGCGTTCCAAATCGTAAAAGGCTCTGGCTTCCTCGGTAAACACATGGACGACGATGGCGCCGAAGTCCAAAAGCTCCCAGGTATTGCCACGGTGACCTTCCCGACCCAGCTTATTCTCGCCCAGCTTTTCGAGGGTATCCTCGGCGATGTCGCAGAGGGTGCGAACATGGGTATTGGAGGTACCGGTGCAGATCACAAAGTAATCTGCAAGACTGGAAACACGGTCAATTTTCAGAAGACGCAGCTCCATACCCTTCTTGCTGTCCAGCATTTTTACAACTTCTACAGCGATCTCTTTTGTTGTCATATATATACTCCTCTCAAGGTTTATATTTCAAGTCTTCCAAGGCTTCCTGGGATTCTTTAGAGATGGTCTTTCCTTCTTTTTTCAGCAGAGAGACAGTCATCTCAAGTCCCATTACCATCGCCTTATCGATATCTGCAAACGCGGCAGCGCGGAGCAATTCCACACCGTCAAAGCGCCGGTTTGGCTCCATATAGTCTGCCACATAAATGATCTTTTCCAGTATGTTCATACCGGCTTTTCCTGTGGTATGGCTGTGAATCGCGGAAACCACCGCTTCATTTTCCCCGAAGATCCGCTCCGCCACCATAGCACCGGTATGGGCGTGCAGTGTCTTGGGATATTCCCGGGAAAATGCATCCAGCTCCATACCGTACTGGTCGCACAGGGTTAGCTGCAGCGGTCCGTCCAAAGCCTTTGTGATATCGTGCAGCAGACCTGCCCGGGCGGCATCGGTTTCATCCGCACCCCATTTTTTTGCCAGCTCTACAGCCGTATCCCGGCAGCCTAAGATATGGGCTACCCGGTTCGGCTTCACAAGGCTGCATACCACTTTTTCCAGTTCTTCCATAGGAAGATTCGTATAATTTCGTCCTGTGCCGTACAAACCATTGTCACGAATAAACGCCAGAACCTTTTCATTCAGGAACGGCGCGGCGCAGTCAAAAACAAGCATTCTTCTTAGTTGAGTAGAAGAAATCTCCGTTACCGGGTTTTCCATTACCACAGAAGAAATACCTTGGGATGCAAAGAATTGCCGTTTTTCCTCAATCTGCTCCCGCTCACCTTTGTCACCTCGATAAAACACAACCGGTGTGACCTGTGACAGAAGCAGCTGTGCCTCCCGCCAAGAATCCAAAGTCAGGAACATATCCGTTCCCATCATCAGGAAAAGCTCTGCCCCCGGGTGCTGATGACGCAGGGTCAAAACCGTTTCATAGGTATAGCTGGCGCCGCCACGGGAAAGCTCCATATCGGACACCGTCAAATCTGTGCCTTCTGCCGCGAGGGTCACCATTTTAAGTCTTTGTTCCGGAGTGGGAGAACCCGTCGGGATCTCCTTATGGGGCGAGATATGGGATGGGATCAGGTACAGTTTGTCCAAATTCAGCGCAGTTTTCCCATAGACAGCTGCCTGAATATGTCCTAAGTGCGGTGGGTTATAGGTTCCACCGAAAATACCGATCCTTTCCATATGCTTTCCTCCCTACTCAGTCACTTTCCCGAAGCTTCTTTTCCCGCTCCCGCTCAATGGCCTTGTCGATCGCCATCTGCCGGAAATATTCATTGCGCTGCTCCCGGACCTTTCTTGCCGCTTGGCGGCGGGCCTGGGCGCCCTTGCGGACGGGGTTCATCTTTGCAACCGGTGTTGCCTTCCGCTTTGCTCTGCCCGACTGATTTCGCTCAGCCTGTACTTTTTCACTAAAGCGGTAGATCACAAATTTTGTGCCAATTACCGCAACACCCTCTGCGCCGGTTGCCTCGCAGATCTCATCACAGACCTCCCGGGGTGTCATCATCGCACCCTCCAGCACCTTTCCCTTTACCAATTCCCGGGAATACAGCTGATTCTCTGCCTCAGCGATCACCGCATCGGTCACACCGCCCTTGCCTACCATCAGGGTAGTATCCAAAGCGGTTGCCTGACTTCTCAGTTCGGCACGCTCTTTACTTGTCAGCATATAGCCTCTCCTTTAATTCCTCATAAAATACTTTCAGCGCATTTCCGCGGTGGGAAACCGCATTCTTTTCCTCAGGGGTAAGCTCCGCGGTAGTTTTGCCCAAAGGTGGATAGTAGAAGATCGGATCGTAGCCAAAGCCGCCCTCTCCCCTTGCCTCTCTTGTCAACTCTCCGTGGATCTCACCGCGGGCCTGAATCACTTTTCCATCCGGCATTACAAGTGAGATTACACAGACGAATTTCGCCTGCCGCTGTCCATCCGGGACATGCTCCGTATTTTTCAGCAGGAGCAGCAGCCGACCCCAATCGTCCAAGCTTTCATCAAAGCCGTATCGGGCGGAGTAAACGCCCGGCTCCCCATTTAAGGCATCTACCGCAATGCCGGAGTCGTCGGCAAGTGCCGGCAGTCCAGTAGCTTCCATAACCGCTTTGGCTTTAATAAGGGAGTTTTCCTCAAAGGTCGTGCCGGTCTCCTCCACATCGATATCCACACCCAGCTCACTTTGGAGGATTAGCTCGATGTCGAACTTGTCTGTGATCTGACGGATCTCCTCCAGCTTGTGCTTATTCTTGCTTGCAAGTACGACCTTCATCAGATCAGCGCCTCCACAAATGCATTTGCATCAAAGGGCACCAGGTCATCCACCTGCTCGCCAACGCCGATGAACTTTACCGGGATCTGCAAGCTGTCTGCCACAGCGATCACGATGCCGCCCTTGGCGGTACCGTCCAGCTTGGTTAGCGCCACAGCGGTGACACCGGCGATGTTCTTAAACTCCTTTGCCTGAATGAGACCATTCTGACCAGTGGTGCCGTCCAGCACCAAAAGCACCTCGCGGGAGGCCTCCGGCAATTCCCGCTCTACGATGCGGCTGATCTTACCCAGCTCGTTCATCAGGTTTGTCTTATTGTGCAGTCTGCCGGCAGTGTCGATGATGATCACATTGCTGCCCTTTGCCTTGGCAGAGCGAATACCGTCAAAGACAACCGAAGCAGGGTCTGCACCCTCATTCTGTCGAACGATAGAAGCACCGGCACGGCCTGCCCAAATTTCCAGCTGATCAGCGGCTGCCGCACGGAAGGTATCGCCTGCCACAAGCAGTACCTGCTTGCCCTGCTTTGACAGCTGGGCAGCAATTTTGCCGATGGTTGTGGTCTTACCAACGCCGTTGACACCGATGACCAAAATCACAGAAGGATTGGTGTCCAGCTTCAAAGCAGTGTCCCCCACCTGCAGCATCTCCACAAGTATGGATTTCAGGGCAGTACGGGCTTCCTCTGTGGTTTTCAGCTTCTGCTCACGGACGGTTTTCCTAAGACGGTCAATGGCCTTTACCGTGGTATCTACGCCCAGATCACCGAGGATCAGGCTCTCTTCCAGCTCGTCGTAAAAATCGTCGTCGATCTCACTAAAGCCGGAAAACACACTGCCAATGGTATTGGACAGGGCATCTCTTGTTTTCGAGAGACCTGCCTTAATTTTATCAAAAAAACTCATTGTTTGCTCCTTTACTCTATGATGCCTAACTGTTGCTCCATTTGGTTGAGATCCAGCCGCAGCAGCTTGCTGACACCCTGCTCCTGCATAGTCACACCGTAGAGCACATCGGAGGCTTCCATTGTACCGCGACGGTGGGTAATGACGATAAACTGGGTCTTTTCGCCCAAGTTCCGCAGGTATGTGGCAAACCGTTCCACATTCCGGTCGTCCAGAGCCGCGTCGATCTCGTCGAGCATACAGAACGGCGTGGGGCGGACCTTCAAAATGGCAAAGTACAGCGCAATGGCAACAAATGCCTTTTCGCCACCGGACAGCAGCGTAATGGTCTTCAGCTGCTTTCCGGGAGGCTGTACCCGGATCTCGATGCCGCAGGTCAGGGGATTTTCCGGGTCCTCAAGCACAAGCTGACCCTTACCGCCACCGAACATCTCTTCGAAGGTCTTGCCGAAGTACTCGTCGATCTTCTTAAACTCAGTCACAAAGATCGTTGTCATTTGCTCGGTAATATCCCGGATAATTCCCTCAAGATCCCGCTTTCCTGCCAGCACATCGTCCCGCTGCTCTGCAAGATAAGTGTACCGCTCGTTGATGCGGGTATATTCCTCGATGGCGCCTAAGTTGGGCGTACCCAAAGCGGAAATTCTCCGTTTCAGCTCTGCAACGATCCGGTTACCCGCAGCAACAGATTCGATCTCGCCACGCTTTTGCTCCGCTGTTCCGGGAGTCAGGCCATAGCTATCCCAAAGCTTATCAATGATGGTCTTTTCCTCAAAGTCTGCCTTTTCCTTCTTGGATGCCAGATGGACACAGGCCTTTTCCATATTGATGATGGACTTATTCAGCTCCACGATATCGCTGTCGCACTTGGCGCGGCTAGCCTCCATCTGGGCGTAACGGGCCCGGGCGGCTGCCATTTCTTCGTTGGCTACAGCCAGCTCCTGCTCGTTTTGCTTCCGCTTCTCTTCCTGCTCGGCGATCAGTGCTTCCTGGCGGCGGGTGTCCTCTACGATCAGGTCGATATCCTGCAGCTTTCTTGTGCGGTCACCCTCTGCTGCCACATACAGGGCGCGCAGATCGGCAATATGATTTTGGGCGGTGATCCGCTCCGCATCCAGCGCTGCCATATCGGTACGCAGCTGCTGCATGGAGCTTGTAACCTTTTCCACAGAGGCATCTGCATCCAGCTGGCTGCCTTCCAGCGCTTTATGAAGCGCAGCCGTTTCTACCTGCTCTCGCTCCATTTGGGTAAGCGCACCGCGCATTTGGGCGCATAGCTCACGATCTGCCTTTTCCCGGTCACTGAGACCACTAAGTTCACGCTCCGTTGCCTCCACAGCATTGGAGATCGCCTGTAGCCAGATCTCCAGCTGCTTTTCCCGACCCTCCTGGGTCAGGACTTCCTTCTCTGCCGTAATCCGCTCTTCCTTGGCAGATGCAAGCTGGAATTCCACCTCGTCTGCCTGACGGCGGGCTTCGGTATACTGCTCCTCCAGCGCGGTCAGTTCCTCAGTAAGCTTCTCTTCACGCTGGGTAAGCTTTTCCAGCTCATTGGCACGGCTGAGAATACCGGCCTCCCGGCTCGCAGAGCCACCGGTCATAGAGCCGCCGGGATTTACTACCTGACCGTCCAGGGTGACGATCTTAAACCGGTTAGCATAACGCTTTGCCATAGAGATAGCATTGTCGATATCCCGGACGATCACGATTCTCCCGAGGAGATTTTCAATTACCGCGCGGTACTTTTCCTCAAAGGTGACCAGCTCGGATGCGATACCGACAAAACCGCTGCAAGCTTCCAGTCCGCCTTCAGACAAGGTCTTGCCACGAATCACATTCAGAGGCAGGAAGGTCGCTCTTCCGCCACCGGTGCGTTTGAGATAACCTATACAGTTCTTGCCGTCCTGCTCGGTATCGACAACGATCTGCTGCATGCCACCGGCAAGGGCGATCTCAATGGCTATGGTATAATCATCCTCAGTACGGATAAGCTGGGAGACCGGTCCGTGGACATTTCGGAGTGTACCCCGTTTTGCCTCCTGCATAACCATACGCACAGATTTCTGATAGCCTTCAAAATCCTGCTCCATCGCACGGAATACATGGACCTTTGCCTGCACAGATTCCAATGTGCTGTGGAGCTTCTGTACCTGCTCGGAGAGCTCATCCCGACGCTTTGCGCGGGTGGACTGCCGGAGGGTATAACCGGCAATGGTGTTATTCACAGATGTTACCTGCTCCCGGGCAGCTGCTAAGGTATTACGGCAGGCAGCCAGCTCCTCACGGGCAGCATTCTCACGCTCTTTACCGCTGCTCAGATCCTCCCGCAGCTGCTGCGACCGACCACCGTTTTCCCCGAGAGAATTTTCAATGGCGCGAATGTCAGCTTCCTTGGCAGCGATCTCGGTAGCAAGCTTTGCTTCCTTCTCCCGTAGCGCCATATATTGGCGGGTGATTCCTTGGGCAGCTGCTGTCATTTCTGTCAGTTCCTGCTGCAGTTTATCCAGCGCGGTGCGCTTTTCGGAAAGGGTCTTTTCGATCTCAGCGATCCGCATCTCGGTCTGCTCCATCTGTGCGGAAATACCGCTGCTGCGAGCTTCCTGACCCTGCAGATCTTCCCGACTGCGGCGGATGTTCAGTTCGTTATTTTCGATATTGCCGCGGAAAACGGCGATCTGCCCCTCAATCTGCTGACGGATACCCTCCAGCATACTCAGCTTTACACGGTGGTCTTCCATCGCTTCGTTTTGCGTGCGCAATTCTTCTGTAAACTGGGCAGACTTGCGGTACTGACTTTCCAGGTCGTCCCTTGTCTGCTGCAGCACAAAGACAGCCGACGCGTGGTCCTCCTCTGCCTTTCTCGCCTCGGCAGACAGCTTTTCCAGCCGGTCCAGCCAAACAGCGACCTCCACACCCATCAGCTGATCCTTCAGCTCCAGGTATTTCTTTGCCTTTTCCGCCTGCACACGCAGTGGCTCTAACTGAAGCTCCAGCTCGGAGACCTTATCCCCGATTCGAAGCAAATTGTCCTCGGTTGCAGCCAGTTTCCGCTCCGTCTCTTCCTTACGGTGACGGTACTTGGAGATACCGGCAGCCTCCTCAAAGATCTCACGGCGGTCTGCGCTCTTAAGAGAAAGAATTTCATCAATACGACCCTGACCGATGTTAGAGTAGCCCTCACGGCCAAGGCCGGTATCCATAAACAGCTCGTGGATGTCCTTCAGACGGGCGGACTGCTTATTGATATAAAACTCACTGTCACCGGAGCGATAGTAACGGCGGGTGACCATCACCTCATCGCTGTCGTAGCTCAACGCCCTGTCAGTATTGTCCAAAAGCAGTGTTGCTTCCGCAAAACCGACGGCTGCCCGCTTTGCTGTACCGCCAAAGATGATATCCTCCATCTTGGCGCCACGGAGGGTCTTGGTGCTCTGCTCGCCCATTACCCACAAAATGGCATCAGAGATATTCGATTTACCGGAGCCGTTGGGACCGACAATGGCGGTAATATCGTCGCCAAAGCGGATCAAGGTCTTATCCGGAAAGGACTTAAAGCCCTGCACTTCCAAAGATTTTAAGTACACGGTATAACCTCTTATATTATCTATATTTTAACCAGTTTATTATACTTAAAAAGTCCTGAAAATGCAAGGATTTCTTACAGTTTTTTGGAATAAAAAAGAAAGAGGAGGGTCTCTCCTCCTCTTTCGGTTATTTTACATAGTCCATAGAGATCCAGCCCTGGCTGATCCGCCCCCAAAGCATACCGCCTACGGTCTTGGTTTCCAGAATGGCCACCTTGGTTCCCTTGTTCAGTCTGGTAGCGACGGAATAGGTGGTTCCCGGACCGCTGCGGACACGCAGCACATCGGCAGTCACCGTTTTCATAACCGGCTCCGGCGCAGATTCGTCCAGTTTTACATATTGCAGACTGATCCAGCCCTTGTCCGTTCTGCCCCATTTGACGGAGCCAACCATTTTTGTTTCTAAAATGGTGACCTTGGTGCCCCGGAGATAGTAGTCTAAATAGCGGCCGCTTGTGCCGGCTTCTGCGCGGATGTTCAAGCTGCTTGCCGTCACGGTACCGGTCTGTTGGGTCTTTGGTGGCTCGGTGGGCTTTGGCTCCGTAGGCGTAGGCTCCGTAGGCGCAGGCTCAGTCGGTGCAGGCTCGGTGGGCTCCGGAGGTGTAACGGGCTCTTCGATGTCCACATAGGATAGACTGATCCAGCCCTTGTCCGTTCTGCCCCACTCCATAGTGCCTACGGTCTTTCGCTCCAAAATAGTAACTTTAGCGCCACGAAGGTAGTAGCCCACATAGCGGCCGCTTGTGCCGGCTTCTACGCGGATGTTCAGGCTGCTGGCCGTAACCTTTCCTTCCCATTTGGTTACGGGCGGCTCGGTAGGCTTTGGTTCGGTAGGCTCCGGCTCAATCGGTGCAGGCTCGGTAGGCTCCGGAGGTGTAACGGGCTCTTCGATGTCCACATAGGAAAGACTAATCCATCCCTTGTCCGTTCTGCCCCACTCCATAGTGCCAACGGTCTTTCGCTCCAAAATAGTGACCTTAGCGCCCCGGAGATAGTAGCCCACATAACGGCCGTCGGTACCGGCTTCGGCACGGATATTCAGGCTGCTTGCAGTAACCTTGCCGTTCCAATGGGTCACAGGCGGTTCTGTGGGTTCCGGCTCAGTTACCTCAGGCTCAGTTACCTCAGGCTCAGTTACCTCAGGCTCAGTTACCTCAGGCTCTGTGACTTCCGGTTCGGTAATCTCGGGTTTGGTAATCTCGGGTTCGGTAATTTCCGGCTCGGTGGGCAGGAATGCCTCCGGCGGCAATGCAGCATAAACTTCTTCGAAGTCTGTACCGCTCAGGGAGATCCAGCCCTTATCCGTTCTTCCCCAAAGGAGTTCGCCGGACTTAACAGTTTCCGTTACTGTCAGGGTCTCCCCCTTTTTCACAGCTTTTCCGGTAAGGGTATAATCTGCATCAGGGCCGACAGCAAAGCACAACTCGTCATCAGTAACGGTCACGGTCACATCCACAGTATCCATCCAGTTTTCCATCTCATCCAAGCGGAGCCACTGGGCGTAAAGCGTCATACCTTTTACTGAGGCATCTAATTTTATAATTCTTCTTCCGCCGACCCGCTCCGTAAACCAACCCGCAAAGGCAAAGCCGTTATGGGTAGCCGTGCAAAGAGGCAGCGCAGGAATATTGGAATCAAATACCTGACTGGACCGATCGGTAGTGCCGCCGTTGCCGTCAAAAATTACATAGCTATAGCTCTCGGGCGGCTCTTTGGAATAAATGCCATTTAAGTACAAATTTGCCTCGCTCATACGACGGCGGAGCAAATAGTCCTGGATCTTACCGTTGGACTTGCACCAAAGACCAAAGGCGCGAATCAGCTCGTTACCGGTAGCGCCGTATGTAATGGCTTCAAAGATCACACTGGATTCATTGGCTGTCCAGCTATGGCCCACATTGTAGGAAAACAGCGCAATGGCATCGTACTGATTTTGGGTAAGCACAACACCGTATTTTTTCATATAAGCATTGAGCGCAGCTTCCATCCCGGTCATATAATCCACAAGAAGCTGCTGTGCTTCCTCGTGGGTAATACCGTATTTCGTATAATAATCGACCTTATCGTCCGGGCAGCGCGTGCCGTAGCCGACGGTATATTGCTTCTTGTCCCAATAAGGATACTGGCTGAAACCCTCCTCGGCCTTTAATAGTGCCATACCGTCATCACTCATGGTCATAGCCGGTGCGGGCGTTTCCTCAGTAACTGCCATAACCGGTGTGATACAGCCAAGGAGCAGCACAATGGCAAGCAGCCAGCTTGTCATTTTCTTCATTGCAGGTCGTTCCCCTTTCGGTTTTATGTTACCTTCATATTATAGCAGACAGGAGACTCCATTGCAAGAAATTTTCCGGCAGAAGGACAGCCAAATTATGGAATTGCATTCCCCAAAGTAGGGGCGGGCACGTCCGGCAGGCTACCTAGTGTAAGGGGAGCTGTCAAAAATCATTGATTTTTGACTGAGGGGTTGACAATCCCTCCGAGCAAAATCAGAGATTCTGCCCACATCCCTTTGTACAAGGGAGGCTTTGTGGACGATCGATGGCCGCCCCTACGGTGTTGTATGATCGTGCAAAGCAGACTTGCAAAATTCCCCATTTGCTTTTTCCTTTCCTTTATGTTAGACTATGCAAAAAAGGAGGCGAGGATATGAAAAAGGTAATGGCTGCACTCAGCGGCGGTGTGGATAGCTCCGTGGCTGTTTGTTTGCTGCAAAAGGCGGGCTATGACTGCAGCGGCAGCATTATGACCCTTCACGCCCCCGCTCCCGAGAGCATCTCCGATGCACGAAGTGTTGCGCAAAGACTGGAGATTCCCTTCTATGTGATGGACTGTCAGGAAATGTTCCGCAAATGTGTCATTGAAGACTTTATCGCTGCCTACGAACGGGGTGACACCCCCAATCCCTGCATTGCCTGCAACCGCTGTCTTAAATTCTCCCACTTTCTCGCAGAAGCGGAAAAGCTGGGCTGCGAAGGAATTGCCACCGGACACTACGCCCGTATCCGCAAGGACGAAAGCACCGGACGGTATCTGCTATTGCGGGCAAAAGACAGCGCAAAGGATCAGAGCTATTTTCTCTATATGCTGACCCAGGACCAGCTTTCCCGGGTGCTGTTCCCTCTTGGTGAGCTGACAAAGCCGGAGGTACGGCAAATCGCGGAGGAAAACGGTTTCATAAACGCAAACCGTAAGGACAGTCAGGATATCTGCTTTGTGCCCGACGGGGATTACATGGCATTTATGGAGCGCTATAAGGGAAAAGCTTACGATTGCGGTCCGTTTTTGGATATGAACGGCAATCAGGTGGGCACCCACAAAGGCGCGGTCGGCTACACCCTTGGACAGCGCAAGGGCTTGGGACTGGCTATGGGCGCACCGGTCTATGTCTGCGCTAAGGATATGGAAAACAACACCGTGACCGTTGGCCCGGAGGAAAACTTATTCTCTACTACACTCATTGCGGAAAGCTGCAACTGGTTTCCCTTTGATGCATTGACCTCCCCCATAGAGGTGACTGCAAAGGCAAGATACCGCCACAAGGAACAGCCCGCCACCGTCTCTCCCCTGCCGGACGGACGGGTAGGAGTGGTATTCCACAGTCCCCAGCGGGCATTGACCACCGGACAGGCCGTGGTATTTTACGATGGGGAAACCGTCATCGGCGGCGGTACGATTTGTAAAATCAAATAACAAAAATCGGTGCATAAAGCACCGATTTTTATTTTGGGTCGTTGAGGGCACCCACCCTTACAATTTGGATTTTGGAAATTGTACGCCCGGGAAATATTCTTCCGCAAAGTCTACCTTTTCTACCTGAAAGATCTTGCCGTCCAAGTAGGACAAAATCCCTGCATCTGTGGAAAATTTAAAGGTCAGCTTATAGGAATACAGCGCCTGGAAATTCCGGTCGTATTTCTTATTCAGCTTGCCGTATTTGCCGTCACCTAAAAGAGGATGTCCTGCGTGGGCAAACTGCGCACGGATCTGGTGGGTGCGACCGGTGATCAGTTCACATTCCACAAGGGAAAGTCCCTGATTTGACGCAATGACCTGATAGTTGGTCTGACAGGTTTTGGCACCGGCTTGGGGCGTGTCAGTAACAAAGACTCGGTTCTTCTTGGCATCCTTGAAAAGATAGCCCTTAAGACTTCCCTTTTGAGGTTTGGGCGTTCCCTCCACGATTGCCAGATACCGCTTGTCCATCTCCCGGTCCTTGATCTTTTGGTTGATGATCCGCAGCGTTTCCGCGTTTTTGGCTGCGATCACGATACCGCCGGTATTCCGGTCGATCCGGTTACACAGCGCCGGTGCAAAGGTATTTTCCCCACGTGGGCACCACTCTCTTTTTTGGTACAAATATGCCTGAATATGGTCAATAAGCGTTCTGCCGTATTCTGCGCCATCGTGGGGATGGACCGCAAGACCCGGCCGTTTATCCACAAGAATGATATTTTCATCCTCATATACGACCGAAATCTTCGGTGTAGCAACGGTAAGGTAAGCATTGTCCTCCCGGGGCTTGTCGAAAAATTCGTCATTGATATAGAGCTGGAGCACATCCCCTTCCTGGAGACGCTGATCCCGCTCCGCCCGAGCGCCGTTGCATTTGATCCGCTTGATGCGGATATATTTTTGGGCAAGGGATGCAGGCAGCAAGGGCACCGCTTTGGCTAAAAAGCGGTCCAAGCGCTGACCTGCATCGTTTTTACTGATGGTCAGTTCCTTCATTTTGCCATATTTTCCTTTTTGATTTGAGCATGCCGGTCTGCTCTCTCTGTAAATTCCAGAGCAGGATTATAACCCATTTTCCGCTGGCGGTTATTCATTGCCGCCACCTCTAAAATCACTGCCAAATTACGTCCAGGGGTAACGGGGATAGTGTTGACAGGAATGCGGACACCCAGAATCTCCTCATACTGCTCTGTAACACCCAACCGGTCATAGGTTTGCCCCTTCTCCCAAGGTACGATCCGGACGATCAGATCGATGGCATTTTCCGTCTTGACGGCGCCCATACCGAAAAGGTTTGCCACATTGACGATGCCGATACCACGCAGCTCCACATAATTGCGGATAAGATCGGGCGCACTGCCTACTACGCTCGTGTCGGATGCCTTGTGGATATCTACAGCATCATCGGCAATCAGTCGGTGACCGCGCTTGAGTAGCTCCACAGCCGTTTCACTCTTACCGATGCCGCTATCACCTACCAGCAGAATACCCTCGCCGTAAACCTCCACAAGAACACCGTGGAGTGAGGTCTGGGGCGCAAGGGCAGCTTTTAAGTAAGCGATAATGGCGGAGACGATGGTACTGGTGGGCTTATCGGTGGAGAGCACGGTCACATTATGCTTCATTGCCATCTCCATACAGACCGGATCAACAGCTATACCGCGGGCAACAAGCAAAGCCGGAAATTTATAGCCAAACAGCCGATCAAAGGTCTTTTCCTTTTCCTCCAAACCGAGGCGGCCAATATAGCTGGCCTCCACATTGCCGAGGACCTGCAGACGCATAGGCTCAAAGTGATCAAAATAACCGGCGATCTGCAAACCCGGACGGGCAACATCCTCCACCGTCAGACGGATCTTTTCATAATCTGTAGAGCTATAGAGCACCGTAAGCGCAAAATCCCTGACAAGACTGCTCAGCGGCACACTTTTCATAGTGATCATATTTTCACGCTCCCCTCAGGATTTGTCCCTATTATAGCTTTCTTCACAGAGAATAGCAATCTTTTTTTGAAAAAGTCGAAATTTTTTCTAAAAAGTACTTGCATTTTCCGTAAATCTTTGGTATCATACTGGGGCGACTGCGCAAGTCGTCTTAATTTGTGTTTTGTGCGGATAGGAGGTGCAACGTATGGCAAAGTGTGATTATTGTGGCAAGGGCGTTACTTTCGGTATTAAGGTTTCTCACTCTCACAGACGGTCCAACCGTACCTGGAAGCCCAATGTGAAGCGGGTCAAGGCCATTGTCAACGGTACTCCGTGCCACGTGTATGCTTGTACCAGATGCCTCCGTTCCAATAAGGTCGAACGGGCCATTTGATCGCATACGAAAAAAAGGTGTCGCTTTTGCGGCACCTTTCTTTTTTACAAAAAACAGGAGGGGTCCCCCTCCTGTTTTTTAATGTTCGTAAAGGGCTTCTGTGGTAACGGGGCGAGCCAGCATATCCACAAGCTCCCGTTTTGCCTCGCCGCCCTCGTAAAGGACATTATAGGCCGCATTGCAAATGGGCATATCTACACCGTAAGCATTGGCAAGCTCCCAGGCAGACTTTGCTGCATAGTAGCCTTCTACCACAGCGCCTACCTTTCTCATTGCATCCTGGGCATTCATACCCTGACCGATCAGGATGCCTGCCCGGCGGTTTCGGGAATGCATCGATGTGCAGGTAACGATCAGGTCACCGATGCCAGCAAGACCGAAGAAGGTCTCCGTTCTGCCACCCATCGCGGTGCCCAGTCTTGCGATCTCAGCCATGCCCCGGGTCATCAGCAGTGCCTTGGTATTATCACCGTAGCCAAGTCCGTCCACCACACCCGCACACAGGGCAATGACATTTTTCAGCGCACCGCCAAGCTCTGCGCCAACGATATCATCGCTTACATAGATGCGGAACACATCGTTGCAGAAGGCCTTTTGGACAAATTCCGCTTTTTCCTGATCCCGGCAGGCGGCAACACAGCCGGTAGGCATCTCTCTGCCTACCTCCTCCGCGTGGCTGGGACCGGTCAGCGCCACAACGGTATGTCCGGTCTCCTCCTCCACGATCTGGCTCATACGGAGCATCGTCCCGGACTCCACGCCCTTGACCACCGTGGCAACCACCGTATCCTTCCCCAAATAGGGTGCGATCATCCGGCTGCTGCTGCGGACAAAGACAGAGGAGGTGGCAATCACCACAAGCTCACAGTCCCGCACGCAGTCCGCTTCTGCAGAAGTCTGCAGGCGGTCATCAAGCGGAACGCCCTCCAGCATCGGATTGATGCCCTTTTGGCGCATATCCTCGGCTAAAGCGGCATCGTGACACCAAAGAACAGTATCAAAACCGTTTTTACAAAGACAATTTGCCAGCGCAGTGCCCCAGGCACCGCATCCGATCACTGCTGCTTTCATTGCTTTTTCTCCTTAGATCCTAAAGAAAATTTGCGTTCTGTTCCACTTAGCAAACGCTTAATATTCTCTCTATGCATCCAAATAGCGAATATGGCAATGATCGCTACACCGATCTGTAAGGAAGGAGTTCCCCAGTAGCGCAGCACAAAGCCGATACCAAAAGAGGCAGAGACCAAAATGGAGCTGAGAGAGACATATCTTGTAATAAAGAAGCAGGTAAAGAAGATCACGACCAGTACTGCAAACACACGCCAGTCCAGCACGGCTGCAATGGTAGCGCCACAAACAATACCCTTGCCGCCCTTAAAGCCAAAGAGGGCGGGAAAATCGTGACCAAGACTTACCGCCAGCGCACCCAGAACTTTTCCTTCTGTAGTAAGGCCGTAGGGTGCAAGCAGGGCGCCGCCCAAAAGGCACGCAGCCACCGTCTTGCCTACATCCAGCAAAATAACAAAGATTGCTTTTCCCGTGCCGAAATTCCGGACAAAGTTGGTAAGACCGGCATTGCCGCTGCCTTTTTTACGCACATCCTCGTGGGCAAAATACCGGGCGGTAAAGATAGCGCCGTTGAGATTACCGAGCAGGTAACCGACGACTGCTGTGATAATAAATGCCAAAAGCATTTTTACTCCTCCTTATCACCCTTTTGCCGGATGGTGATCCGCACGGGTGTGCCTTCCAGTCCAAAGACCTCCCGGATCTGGTTCTCCAAATATCTCTGGTAGGAGAAATGGAACAGCCGGGCATCGTTACAGAAAATAACGAAATGGGGGGGCTTGGTGCTGGCCTGGGTCATATAGTAGATCTTTAAGCGGCGACCCTTATCCGTGGGGGGCTGTACCCGGGCAGTGGCATCGGCAAGAACGCTGTTAAGGGCGCCGGTGGTGATGCGGCTGGTGTTCTGCTTGTGGACATCCTGAATGACATTAAAGAGCTTGTCTACCCGCTGACCTGTCAGCGCAGACAGGAACACAACGGGGGCATAGGTCATATAGCTAAGACCGTCCCGGACTGCCGCTTCCTTATCGCGCATAGTGTTGGTTTCCTTATCCTCTACCGCGTCCCATTTGTTGACCACGATGATGGCGGCTTTGCCTGCCTCGTGGACAAGACCGGCGATCTTGGTGTCCTGCTCGGTAACGCCGTCGTTGGCATCGATGAGGATGAGACATACATCTGCCCGCTCGATGGCGCTGATTGTACGCATATTGGAGTACTTTTCGATCAGATCGTCTACTTTACTCTTGCGGCGCATACCGGCCGTGTCGATAAAGCAGTACTTGCCGGTCTCGTTTTCAAAATCGCTGTCGATGGCATCCCGGGTAGTGCCGGCAATGTTGGAGACGATGACACGCTCCTCGCCAAGAATGCGGTTTAGGAGGCTGGACTTGCCCACATTGGGCTTGCCGACAATCGCGACTTTAATAACATCGCTCTCTTCCTCTTCCCACTGGAAGTCACCGAACTGCTCCAAACACCAGTCCAAGAGGTCGCCTGTGCCGTGACCGTGGATAGCAGAAACCTCGAAGAGGTCCGCAATGCCCAAAGAGTAGAACTCATACACATCCGGGTTTACCGGGCCGACAGAGTCACACTTGTTGACTGCCAGCGCTACCGGCTTGCCGCATTTACGAAGCATGGTCGCCACATCCACATCAGCAGCAGTCATACCGGTACGGACATCCACCACCATAATAATGCAGTCTGCCAGTTCGATACCGATTTCCGCCTGACGGCGCATAAATTTCAGCATATCGCTGTCTGTCCCCGGCTCGATACCGCCGGTATCCACCAAAGCAAAGGTCTTATTGCACCACTCGCAGTCTCCGTAGATCCGGTCCCGGGTGACGCCGGGCGTATCCTCTACGATAGAGGTCCTGCGACCGGTCAGCTTGTTAAAGAGCATAGACTTGCCCACATTGGGGCGGCCCACAATGGCCACCAAAGGCTTTGCCATAGCCGTCACTCCTTTCTTTCAAAAACACATCTTCCATATTATGCCACATATTTGGAATTAAATCAATGACGAAATTGTAAAGAAAAAAGGGAGGAAAAATCCTCCCTTGATTTTCTCGCCTTAGTCAGCCTTGGCAGCCAGGACCTGACGGCCATTGTAGTTACCGCAAGCCTTGCAGGCCCGATGGGGCATGACAGGCTCACCGCACTTGGGGCATACAGCAACGCTGGGAGCGGAGAGCTTCCAGTTGGAGCCACGACGCTTATCGCGACGAGCACCGGATACTTTACACTTAGGAACAGCCATGGTTGACACCTCCTTGGTCAAATCTGCTTGGGCAGCATCATTTTAATCTTTATTGAGAAGCTGCCGCAAGGCAGCAAAACGGGGATCCGGCTCTTTTTGACAACCGCAAGGACCGTCGTTCAGATTTTTACCACAACGGCAGCAGAGGCCCTTGCAATCTTCACTGCACAGAAGCTGAGAGTCCATATTCAGCACGAATACGGTACGGACAATGTCTTCTAAGTCGGCGCAGTCACCATTTAAGAGGAATACCCATTCGTCTTCGTTTCCGTCATCGGCAAGCTCTGTCACCAGCACCACATTCAGTGCCATATCCACATCCCGGGTAAAGTCCTCCGCACAGCGGTCGCATACGCCGTGGATGCATGTTTTGATACTGCCTGACATTTCGAGAACGCCTGCCGTATTGCGGACAGTGCCCTCTGCCAGGACCAGCTGAGACACCGGGTAGCAGTTGCCATATTTCAGGTCGCTCAGATCGACAACCGCGGAGAAAGATACGCTCTCGCCGGGACAGTTAATGATCTTTCCAAGTTCCAGCAGCATATTTTTTGCCTCCTCGCAGTCGTACCTTGCTATTATAACGGCTCTCCCCCGATTTGTCAAACATTATTTTCCGAAAAACCAGGGAAAAATCAGGGAATTTTCTCTGATTCCATGTTGACATACTATATATAGATGTTATTATATAAATGAAGATATAAAAGACACACGCGGCAAAGTATTTGTTATGTTTTTGGAAATAGGCGGTGGTCTGTGCCATATCGGTAATTTGTGAAAAGATAGCGCGTAGGCTTGCGGGGTGCTCAGCCCCGAAGTTCCTGCGCGTTTTTTTAGCTTTCATAACCATTAAAGGAGGTATTTGTAATGAAAAGTTCTATTGTAAACAAATTGCAAAACCGCGCTCTTAGGGTATTGCTTGTCTTACTGCTCGTTACACTGACCGCATCGGGTTGCGCACCAATCGTCAGGGATTATACCGGAACTCCGCTGTCGCTTTTAAGTTTCAAAACAATAGACTATATGGGCGGCTATACGCAACTCTATATTTTTGACTTTGAAGCAAATGTGGCAAAAGTAAGCAGGTATATGCCTGATGAAAGTAAACAGCCGCAATTCGAGACCATTGCAACCTTCTCAGATACGGAAGAAGACAAACTGATCGACAAACTCTATTCTTACGGCTTATTTAGCATCAAGGCAAATTATCCCGCACCCCCCCAATATTTTTGACGGTGGTGGCTGGAACTTGACTATAGAATACAGCGACGGTACAATAAAAGAATCAAAGGGCTCCAACAATTCCCCCACTTTCGTTTTCCGTAACTGCGCCAAGGCCTTTTACGACATATGCAGGGATGGCATTGTTGCAAATGTTCCGCAAGACTATCGCTGACCACTTCAGCACAATCATCCCCTCCTGTGAATACTATCCCGAATTTGAATATTAAATCGCAGCCCCGGTGTGCTGAGGCACACCGGGGCATTCTTCACTTATTCAGAAAATGATCTTCCACAATGTCGCTGTGGGTGATAACGATGGGGATGTCCTTCAGTTCCTCGCGGGTGAAGAAGCGCAGGTCTCGGGATTCCTCGCTGATGCGAAATTCCTGTCCCTCAGGCAGCTCCAAGCGGAACACCACGATCACCATTCGCCAGATACTGCCGTCGCAGTAGGCGGCGATCCGTCCCGGCTCTCCGTAGACACCTAACTTTTGGAAATCTTCTTTATCTACCCGGATCCCCAATTCCTCGTACACTTCCCGGACGATTGCCTGCAAGGGCGTTTCATAATTCTTTACACCGCCGCCAACCAAGCCCCACAGATCACAGTCCCGCCGCTTTTCCAAAAGTAGTTTATCGCCGCAGGTAATGATGGCATTGGCTCCCAAATGGGCGCCTTGGGTAGTTTTGGGTGCATTGGGATCGCCCCGGTAAAATTTCACAACAGACATACCACCGCCTCCTTTTCCCCTATTATACATCCTCTTTCCCGATTTTTCCAGCATCAAATTCCGGCGGGATTGGCTTCGTGACCCCGGTGCGCCGGGTCTTATCCAAGCCGCCCGCCATATGGCTTTCCGGGGTCTTGGTAAATTTCGCCCGGCGGATCACCGTCTCTCCGTATTTATCCCGGAGGGCATCCACCGTTTCATCCAGCGCAAGTCTCTTTTCGTACTTTTGAGGTGTTTCCCCGGAGAAAAGGTCGTACTGCTGATAGGCTTCGGTAGAGAGACCTGTGACTTGCACACCAAGCTGCCGGAGCGGTGTCACACCGTCCCAGCCCTCGTCAAAGAGCCGGCATGCCGCCAAAAATATTTCCCGGGTAATATTGGTCGCACCGGGAAGCTGACATTGGTGGGAGTAGTGGTTAAAATCTGCCGTGCGGAAATGGACGGACACGCAGCTGCCCCACTGGCTGTCCTTTCGCATTCGGGAAGCCACCGTTTCGCACAGACTCAGCAGTACCTGCCGCCCGGTCTCCCGGTCCACCACATCCTGCGCCGTGGTGACAGAGTTTCCGTAGCCCTTATTCAGGGGCGCGACAGGATTGACCGCATCGGTATTTCGTCCGTTGGCAAAGTGCCATAGGGTCTCCCCCGGTTTTCCGAACCGACTGCGCAGAAATTTCACATCCGCCCGGGCAAGGTCACCGATGGTAGAAATGCCCAGCCGCTTTAGCTTCTTTTCCGTGGCCGCACCTACCAAAAACAGATCCCGCACCGGCAGGGGCCACATTTTCTCCTCCATTTCTTCCGGGAACAGCGTATGGACTTTATTGGGCTTTTCAAAATCCCCCGCGATTTTGGATAGCAGCTTGTTGGTAGAGATTCCTATATTGACAGTAAAGCCCAATTCATTATAAATGGTCTCCCGCATTTTTTCCGCTGCCAGCCGGGGCGCGCCGAAGATCCGCTCTGTTCCGGTCATATCCACCCAAGCCTCGTCAATGGAATACTGCTCCACCTTGGGGCTAAACCTGCGGAGTACCTCCACAAAGTGCCGGGACGCCTCTACATAAAGCTCGTAATCCGGCGGTACGATCGTTAGGCTCGGGCATTTTTGGAGCGCCTGAAAAACCGGCTCTCCGGTTTTGATCCCTAATTGTTTCGCCGGCTGGCTCCGGGCAAGAACGATGCCGTGCCGGGATTCCCTTTCTCCACCAACAACAGACGGAATTTCTCGCAAATCTATCTCTTCGCCCAGTACCCGCAGACGGTAGACTGCGGACCAGGATAAAAACGCACTGTTGGCATCCACATGGAAAATAACCGGTCTCATCCGTACACCATCCTCATAAACTGCCAGCTATGGCTTCGAATCGTATATTTCAGCTCAAAGAGCCAATTGCGCTCCTCTACCTGCGCACGGCAGAGAAATACCTTGGCCTCGATCCCAGCATAACATATTTCCCGGCAATTGACAACCTCCGCAATATCCACCCGGAGAAGCTGATGGCTTTCGTCCTCCAGTCGCAAACGAAGGGGGCGAATATCTCCGTTGGCGCTGCACATAGCGATCACATCTACGGGATGCTGACCTGTTTTCATCCGCCTCCCCTCCTTTCTCATTTATTATAGTACATTTGTTCGCAATTATCAAGAGGAAATTTCCGGTTGCGGTCAAGTCAGGTTTTTGCTATAATGGTAAAAACAAGAAGGGAGCAAAAAAGATGAAAAGATTGATTGCTATTTTATTACTATGTTCGCTGATCTTCTGCGGTTGTATTGTTGCCCCCGATAACCCAGAGCCCACTGTGCCTACCGGCCCTGTTGCACCTACTAACCCCGCAGATCCCACCGAACCATCCAATCCTACGGAGCCGCCGGTACCCGGCGGGGACCTGACGGAGCAACAGCTCTTTGACGCGCTGTTTGATATCCGTAACAAGGTGCAGCTGCAGTTGGATATGTCAGGAAACGAACTGCAAAAAATGCAGGACGACTACGAAAAATACAGTCGGATGGGATCTAAATCTCCCATTTACCGGATGGGAGATTTGCAAGTCACTGTCACCACCCCCGAAAATGTACAGTACAGCTATACCGTACCCGAAGTCGGTGTCCGTATGAAAGGCAACACCTCCCGTACCGATTTCTATAACAGCAGCGACGGCATCTATAACATCATTCACCTGAAGCTGGATTTTCAGGAAACCTTTGACGACGAGGATTATTATGGCAGCGATGCAAAAGTGTGGGACGAGGAAGCCCGGGATGCCCGCAAGGATCGCACCTTTGCTACCCTGGAAAAGATGGACCTGCGCTGGAATCGCTGTGATGACAGCACCTTCCTGAAGGAATATTTTGCTTTTGCTACCTATCGGGAAAACGGTGTCCCCTCACCCCACACCAACCTTTGCAGCTTCGACTGGGCAGGCGAGCATATGGGTGTCTTTACCATCAACGAGCCCATTGACAAGATCTTTATCGAAAAGTATCTGCCGGAGGAAGCGCAAGGCGGTGATCTGTATAAGTGCGGCTGGGCAGGCAGCAACAGCGCCTCCTTTACAAGCACCAACTCCATCGGCATTGAAGACGAGGATAAGGGTGAATTCTATGCCTTTGACCTGAAGACCAACAAAAAGACCTCCCAAAACGAAGCGCTTATTAACCTGATCCAAAAGCTGGGCAGCGGTGCCGTCACCAAGGAGAGCTTTGCAGAGCTTGTGGATATCGGCAATTTCCTCCCCTACTCAGCGGTGTCTTATCTCGTAGGCAATCCCGACGATATGCGCAATAACTACAATAATTTCTATGTCTATTTCCGTGGCGATACCGGACAGGCGATGATCTTCCCCTACGATTTTGACCGCTGTCTCGGTGTTACCGTCCACTGGAACCCCACCGGCAACGGTGTCACAAAGGACAACCCCTTTGGCACCACCACGCTGGCAGACAATAATTCCCAGCGAAATCCCCTGATCAACTACTCGGTTGCCGCAGGCGGCTACTATGTCCGCGAGTATGGTGCATTGATAGAAACCATTGCGGAAAGCAATTGGTTCTCCTATGATAATTTTGCAAGCCTCTATCGCATTGCCTACGCCAACTACGCAGGTGATACCAAGCCCGGTAAGGATTTTAATAACAGCAAACACCTGCATCTGTCCTTTGACTTAGAGAAAACCTCCGATTTTTCCTCCAACGATAACATTTCCATTCGGGAATATTTGGAGGCGAAGAAGAATACCCTCAGCACCTATCTCCAAAATATCGACCAGTATGTAAATTCTTCCGCCCAGCCGTCTACCGTTTGGTATATTCGGGCAGACTTTACAAACTGGGGCAACAGTAACGAACATATTCTCAAGGAAGAAAACGGACTTCTCGTCTACCGCTTGAATACCACCCAGCAATGCAAGCTCAAGGTCTACAATGACA
>SVLR01000025.1 GCA_015067785.1 Oscillospiraceae bacterium | reverse complement strand
CAAGGATCAGTCCGGCAAAGCCAAGGACCATAATTCTTGGTGCGCTGATGGGCTTTTTGCGGGGAATGGGCCTTGCCATAGAAAAAGCTCCTTTTTGGTGAATTTCCCTTATTATATCACATATATTTGGAAAATCCACTATATTTTGAAAAATAAAAAGGAAGCGGTTTGGATGGCTTTATAGGGGTAGAAAAATCGGCATCTTAAATAGATGCCGATTTCGTTAATAGGGGAATTATAGTGGCTTAAATTGGCGGTTGATAGGATGATACCGCTCTATATTGCGAGTTACTCTTTCAAAATCGTCCTTAAAGTGAAGCGTGCTGAAACGGATATGTCCCCACTGTTTTGTGTTCTTTTGCTTTAGTAGCTTTGCCAGTAGCTTCTGATTCTTGATATACATTTCTGGTTGCTTCAGCACGATACAAATAAAGTAATTCTCATTTTCTTGCGGATTGAGATATGCCTGCGAAGTAGGGATAAGGTTAATACATTCAATATCTTCCCACTTAATAAGTCCTACTGAATTTCCGGAAACGTATTCATCGATACCGCTGCTATTGATGATTAGCACCGGGGCGCTATTGGAAATGTCCCTTAAATAGGAAATAAAGCAGAATAGACATATGGGAATTAAAAGGATACCGAGAATTGCAATCAATGGAGGAAATGTAAGAGAGGGGAGAAAATTCAAGAAATGCTCTAAGACAACAAAAATGATAAGGAGCGTTGCAAAAAGCATGACAATGGAAGTTTTGATATTTATAGACTTTTTGCGCAGAATAATAATTTCGTCGTTCATTGTTGTACCTCCCAAATTAAAGAATGATTATAGATAAACATATTATATCATAAAAGAGTGATAATAGCAACCTATACATAGGCGTTCGAATTTCCCAGCGGAATTTGAATAAAGGACCGTCGAGGACACCGGTTCCTACAATCTTTCGTCACAAACTGCGCCTGTCATCCTGAGCAAGCGTAAGCGCGTCGAAGGATCTTGGCATTTTTGTTTTTGCATTGCAGACCTTCGGTGCGAAGATTCTTCGACTTCGTTTCACTCCGCTCAGAATGACACGCTTTTTCGATTATGCACGTGTAGGAGAGAATCCCTCAGTCAAAAATCAAATAGATTTTTGACAGATCTCCTACAAGGGGAGCCTTTGGCGGGATAGAGAGGTTCCTTCTCTACGGGAAAACCCGGCAGAGGAAACTCTACCGGGTCTACGTTTATTATTTCATTAAATGCGGGCGACGCCGGAGGCCTTGGCGGCTTCAGCAACAGCTTTCGCAACGGCGGGACCTACACGCTTATCAAAAGCGGCGGGAATGATGTAGTCCTCGTTAAGCTCCTCGTCGGAAATGAGATTAGCAATAGCCATAGCGGCAGCCATCTTCATTTCCTCATTAATGTCAGAGGCGCGGACATCGAAGGTGCCGCGGAAAATGCCGGGGAAGGCCAGTACATTGTTGACCTGGTTGGGATAGTCGGAGCGACCGGTGGAGATCACGCGGGCACCGCCTGCTTTGGCATCCTCGGGGAAAATCTCGGGCGTGGGGTTGGCGCAGGCAAAGACGATGGCGTCCTTGTTCATGGTCTTGACCATCTCGGTGGTCAGGGTGCCGGGGGCGGAAACACCGATGAATACATCAGCGCCCACAATGACATCCGCCAGAGAACCCTGTACCTTATCCAGATTGGTGACTTGCGCCATTTCTTCCTTGATCCAGTTCAAATTCTCACGGCCGGCGTAGATGGCGCCGGTACGGTCGGTCATGATCACATTCTTAAAGCCTGCAGACAGCAGCAGCTTTACGATGGAGATGGCGGCAGCGCCGGCACCGGAGGTGACGATCTTGACATCCTCTTTCTTCTTACCTACCACTTTCAAGGCGTTGAGCAGACCGGCAAGGGTAACGATGGCGGTACCGTGCTGGTCGTCGTGGAAGATGGGAATGTCGCACTTTTCCTTCAGCTTGCGCTCAATCTCAAAGCAGCGGGGGGCGGAGATGTCCTCAAGATTGACACCGCCAAAAGAGCCGGAAATCATATAAATGGTATTGACGATCTCATCTACATCCTTGCTCTTGACACAGAGGGGGAATGCATCTACGTCACCGAATGCCTTGAACAGCACGCACTTGCCCTCCATAACGGGCATACCGGCCTCGGGACCGATGTCACCCAGACCCAAAACGGCAGTACCGTCGGTAACAACGGCGCAGATGTTGTGACGGCGGGTCAGGTCATAGGACTTATTTACATCCTTTTGAATTTCCAGACAGGGCTGGGCAACACCGGGGGTGTATGCCAAGGACAGATCTTCCTTGGAAGCAACGGGAACGGTAGCGACAACTTCGATCTTGCCCCTCCACTCGCCATGCAGGCGCAGAGATTCTTTTGCGTAATCCATAATTGTATTTTCCTCATTTTTATAATATATTCGTACAGAGCTTGACCGGTAACGATGCGTGGTGCCCGCACCGGATAATCGCATTTTGCCAATAAGACTATACAACTTACTTCCCGAAAAGTCAATTGTGACTGTCTGATTTGCTGCAAATAATGATTGTGCAGGGAAACGGCAGAAGGCTGTGCCCTCTGCCGTTTTCATTATGCCTTATTTTCGTTCTGCGATGAATTTCTTGATAGCGCCGGCACCGGTGTAGAGCTGACCGCCTGCAACTAAAGTGGGTGCCTGATGGATGCCCAGCTTTGCGGCAAGCTCCGGGGTGTCCTCAGCCAAAACCTTCTCGTAGGGGATACCTGCGTCATCCAGCATCTTAATGGCAATGCGGCAGTTGGGGCAGGTGGCGGTGGTAAACAGCAAGGTCTTATCGCAGTCGATGCAGCCCTTTTCTTCCGCCTTTTCTTCCGGCTTTACAGGGTTGGGAGCGGTACTCTTGCCAAGGTCGTATTCCTTGCGCTCCTTGTACTCCTGAGATTTGCCTACATTCCAGTTCTGCACCGGGCGGTAGTAGCCGGTGATCCGGCTGTAGACCTCAGAGGGCTGACCGCAATGGGGGCAGGTGAAGTGCTCGCCTTCCAGGTAGCCGTGGCTCTTGCAGATGGAATAAGTGGGGGACAGGGTGTAGTAGGGCAGGCGGTAGTTTTCTGCGATCTTCCGTACCAGCGCGGCAGCAGACTCCCAAGAGGGCAGCTTCTCACCCAGGAAGGCATGGAAGACGGTGCCGGAGGTATAGAGGGTCTGGAGGCTATCCTGAATGTCCAGCGCGGCGAAGATGTCCTCAGTGTAGCCAACAGGCAGGTGGCTGGAGTTGGTGTAGTAGGGGCTGCCGCTGTCCTCGGATGCGGTGATGATGTCGGGATAGCGCTCGGTGTCGTGCTTGGCGAGACGGTAGGAGGTGGACTCGGCGGGGGTTGCCTCTAAGTTGTAAAGGTCGCCGTACAGCTCCTGATAGTCAGAAAGGCGCTCGCGCATATGGTTCAGCACATCCTGGGTAAACTTCTGGCACTTTTCGGTGGTCATATCGGCGCGGATCCACTTGGCGTTCAGTCCGCATTCGTTCATACCCACAAGACCGATGGTGGAGAAGTGGTTATTGAAGGTGCCCAGGTAATGCTTGGTGTAGGGGTACAGACCGCTGTCTAAGAGCTTGGTGATCACCTTGCGCTTCACATTCAGGCTGCGTGCAGCAACGTCCATAATGTGGTCAAGGCGCTTATAGAAGTCTTCCTCGTTTTCCGCGAGGTAACCGATCCGGGGCATATTGATGGTGACAACACCGATGGAGCCGGTGGACTCACCGGAGCCGAAGAAGCCACCGGACTTTTTCCGCAGCTCACGCAGATCCAGACGGAGACGGCAGCACATGGAGCGCACATCGGAGGGCTCCATATCGGAGTTGATGTAGTTGGAGAAATAGGGGGTGCCGTATTTTGCGGTCATCTCAAAGAGGAGCTTATTGTTCTCAGTGGGAGACCAATCAAAGTCACGGGTAATGGAGTAGGTGGGGATGGGGTACTGGAAACCGCGTCCGTTAGCGTCGCCCTCGATCATAATTTCGATGAAGGCGCGGTTTACCATATCCATTTCCTTCTTACAGTCACCGTAGGTAAAGTCCATTTCCTTACCGGCTACGATGGCGGGCATATTCTCCAAATCTCTGGGAACGGTCCAGTCCAAGGTGATGTTGGTAAAGGGTGCCTGCGTGCCCCAGCGGGAGGGGGTGTTGACGCCGTAGATAAAGGACTGGATGCACTGCTTGACTTCCTTCTGAGAGAGGTTATCTACCTTGACAAAGGGCGCAAGGAAGGTATCGAAGGAGGAAAACGCCTGTGCACCTGCCCACTCGTTCTGCATAATGCCAAGGAAGTTGACCATCTGGTTACACAGAGTAGACAGGTGAGCGGCAGGGGAGGAGGTGATCTTGCCGGGGATACCGCCAAGACCCTGCTGAATGAGCTGCTTTAAGCTCCAGCCGGCGCAGTAGCCGGTCAGCATAGACAGGTCATGGATATGTACATCGCAGTTGCGGTGGGCAGCGGCGATCTCTTCATCGTAGATCTCAGAGAGCCAGTAGTTGGCGGTGATGGCACCGGAATTAGAAAGGATCAGACCGCCTACGGAATAAGTAACGGTGGAGTTTTCCTTTACACGCCAGTCAAGGGCCTTCAGGTACTGATCTACAGTGTCCTTGTAGTTAAGGAGGGTAGAGCCAATGTTGCGCAGCTTTTCTCTCTGCTTGCGATACAGAATATAAGCCTTGGCAACGGCCTCGTAGCCGCCCTGAGACAGCACGGTCTCTACGCTGTCCTGAATGTCTTCCACGGAAATGAGACCGTCTTTGATCTTGGGAATAAAATCGCTGGTGACCTTGATGGCCAGAAAGTCAATGACGCTCTCAGTGTAGGGTGTGCCTGTGGCATCAAATGCCTTCTGAATGGCGCTGGCGATCTTGACCATATCGAAGGATACGACGGCACCGTCTCTCTTTGTTACCTGATACATATTTTTCTCTCCTTTTTAGATTCCCCGCAGCTGGGCGGTGGGTATGTGAACTTTTGCGATCTCCAAAAGCGCAGTCATTTCATCTTCGCTGAAAGCGCTGAGGTTTGCGGGAGACAGTAAATCGCCGCTGTCTTTGAAGCCTTGCAAAAAATAGCGCTTGGCGCCGGCGATCCAGCAGGAAAGCTCCGCAATGCTTTCCTTTGTGTGCAGTCCCTTTACTGCGGTGGTGCGAAATTCGTAATCCACAGTACCGGACATTAAAAATTCCCGGCTTTGGTCAATATCTCCAATGGGGACTTTGGAAAGACCGCAGGTAGCGCTATAGAAGGCAGGACTGTTTTTAATGTCCATTGCCACATAGTCTGCAAGATCTTCCCCAATTAGCTTTTTGAGCAGGTCGGGATTTGTGCCGTTGGTATCCACCTTGATGGCATAGCCCAGTTCCCGCACCTTTTGTAAAAAAGGGAGGAGCTCGGGGTACATAAGGGGCTCACCGCCGGAAATGACCACACCGTCAAGTAATCCTTGCCGTTTCTTCAAAAATGAGAGGACATCGGCGTCGGAAATGGCGTTCTCTGCTCCCGGACGGACAAGGGATGCGTTGTGGCAAAAGGGACAGCGCAGATTGCAGCCACGGACAAAAAGGATACAGGCGACTTTGCCCGGAAAGTCCAGTAGCGTCAGGCTTTGCATACCGGCAAAATCCATTGAAAAGCTCCTTTCTTAACGCAGTGGCGCCCTCATAGAATAGCACATATAGTGCGCTGTGTCAACCAAGAACACTATATTTTGTGGTAAAAACGCAAAATTCTTTCTATTGTGGAAAAAAGGTAAAAAAGCCCTCAGCACAAGGACTTGTGCTGAGGACGGGTGTCTTTTCGGGCTTATTTAAGAAGCAATTCTGCAATCTGGATGGTGTTGGTGGCAGCGCCCTTGCGGACCTGATCGCCACAGCACCAAAGGCAGATACCGTTCTCGTCGGTCAGATCGGGACGGATACGGCCAACAAACACAATATCCTGTCCTGAGGTATCCAGAGGCATAGGATACTGCTTTGCGTTCAGGTCATCTACAAGACGGCAGCCGGGTGCGGTTGCCAGCACCTCCCGGACCTCCTCGACGGTGACCTTCCGGTCAAAGTGGAGGCTGACGGAGATGGAGTGACTGCGGACGACAGGTACGCGGACGCAGGTACAGGATACCTTCAGGTCGGGCAGGTGCATGATCTTTCTGCCCTCGTTCTGCATCTTCATTTCCTCACTGGTGTAGCCGTCTACCTGCTCGCCGCCGATCTGGGGGATCAGGTTAAAGGCGATCTGATAGGGGAACACGGTGGGGGTATAAGTCTCACCCTTGGAAAGGGCTTCCACCTCTGCCATCAGCTCGATGGGGCCGCCGGCGCCTGCACCGGAAACTGCCTGATAGGTAGACGCGGTCATAGTGCGGATGGGGGAGAGTTTGTTGAGAGCATTGACGGCAGTCACCGTAATGATGGTAGAGCAGTTGGGGTTAGAGATAATGCCATTGTGCCAGGCAATGTCCTCGGGGTTGACCTCGGGAACGATCAGGGGCACGGTGGGATCCATCCGGAAAGCAGAGGAGTTATCCACAAAGACTGCGCCGGCCTTTACGATGGCAGGGGCAAATTTCTTGGCAATGTCGTTTTCGGCGGCGCCAAGCACGATATCCACACCTTCAAAGGCGGTATCGCAGGCTTCCTGAATGACCACATCCTCGCCACGGAACTTCATGGTCTTACCTGCACTCCGGGCAGATGCCAGGGGGATCAGCTTTCCTACGGGGAAATTCCGCTCCTGCAGAATGGAGATCATTTCCTGTCCCACAGCGCCGGTAGCGCCAAGAACAGCAACGGTATAGGTTTTCATAGTTAAAACTCCTTACTTTACAAAGCTGTTATACAGAACACGGATGGCCTCGGCAAAATCCCGATTGTCCACACCGAAGATAATGTTCAGTTCGTCAGGTCCCTGGTTGATCATACGGATGTTGATGCCCGCATCACCCAGCGCAGCAAAGACCTTACCGGAAATACCGGGGCGGAATGCCATCCGGCGGCCGACTGCGGCAACCACGGCGATCTTGTCGTGGACCTCCAGAGAGTCGGGCTTGACTTCCTGCTGGATCTCACCCAAAATGGTGTACAGCTTGGGGGCTACAGAGGCAGTGGGCATTACCACAGAGACATTGTCAATACCGTTGGGGGCATAGTCGATGGAGATGTTGTGCCGCTCCAAAACAGAGAGCATCTTGCGCAGAACACCCACCTCGTTGCCCATGCCCCGCTTGGACATAGAAATGATGGTAAAGTCCTTCTTGCCGGTAATGCCGGTAATAAAGCGGTTGGGATCGGCATCGGTAGAGAAGGCTTCCCGAATCATAGTACCGGGATCCTCGGGGGCGTTGGTGTTGCGGATGTTCAGCGGAATATTCTTTTCACGGACGGGGAAGATAGTGCCTTCGTGAAGCACCTGGGCGCCGGAGTAGCTCAGCTCCCGAAGCTCGTCATAAGTAACCTCGGGGATGGGCTGGGGATTTTCCACGATCCGGGGATCAGCCATCAGAATACCGGAAACATCGGTCCAGTTTTCGTACACATCGGCATCCAGCGCAGCGGCTGCCAGCGCACCGGTGATGTCGCTGCCGCCACGGGAGAAGGTGCGGATATGCCCGTCGGGCATCAGACCGTAGAAGCCCGGGGTGACGATACCCTTGCCGGTGGAAAAGGAGCGCAGCGCCTTATAGGATGCCTCCTGATCCACAGAGCCGTCCATCTTGAACTTGACCCATTCCACGGCGTCGATAAACTTAAAGTCTAAGAATTTTGCCATCAGCTTGGCAGAGAAGTATTCGCCCCGGCTGACCAGCTCATCTTGAGAAATGGCGTTGTTATCCAGCCGCTTTTTGATGGCGGTAAATTCTGTTTCCAGATCCAGCGCAAGGCCCAGCGCATCCCGGATCTCCAAATACCGGGAGGTGATCCGCTCAAAGACAGGATCGCAGTCCACACCGTACTGGGCGTGGGCATGGCACAAGTACAAAAGGTCGGTGATCTTATGATCGCCGCTGCAGCGCTTGCCGGCAGCAGAGACCACCACAACGCGGCGCTCCGGGTCTGCCAGCAGAATGTCACGGACCTTCCGGTACTGGCCGGCATCAGCCATAGAAGAGCCGCCGAATTTGGTTACTTTCAGCATTTTCTGTTTCCTCATTTCTCAAAGGCGGCAATGAACACATCGGAATGCGCCTTGCGCCAAGTATGCATTTTTTCTGTCTCTACGGGCAGGGTGATGACCGCATCGCCCCAGCTTTCCCGGGTGTTTTCTTCGAGCCAGCTATCGGATGCGCCACGGACATAATAGGTGCGCTTTTCGTCGTTGCAGGCATGTACCTTTTCACCGTAGGGACTGTAGAAGCCCTTTCCGCTGAGAATATCCGCGCAGTCCTGCAGTACATTATACGCGGTGGGGTAACGGCCTGCGCCTTGTCCGTAGAAGCTCATACGCTCGGAAGCGCTGCCGATAAGGGTGATCAGGTTGAAGTTGGCAGGAATGGAGGCCTCTGTAGAAATGGCGGGGTAGAGGACAGGCTGGACGCAGGCGCTGAGCTTACCGTCCTCCATTTTTGCCGTACCAATGAGCTTACAGACAAGACCCCGGGCGCGGAAGGAGGCAATGTCCTCTGCCAGAATATTCGCAATACCGGCGGCAGGTACACTTTCCATATCTAGGCTGATGCCGAAGGCAATGTTGGCGGAGAGGATGGTTTTATGCCAGGTGTCGATACCCTCCACATCGGTAGAAGGATTGGCTTCCGCGTAGCCAAGCTTCTGTGCCTGTGCCAGCGCGTCATCATAGGTCATACCGCCCCGGGTCATTGCGTCAAGGATATAATTGCAGGTGCCGTTCATAATGCCGCCCACCTGACGGAGGGTCTGCACACGGCGGGCGCGCTCCAGCTCACTGAGCCAGCCAATGCCGCCACCGACCGCAGCGGTACAGCGCAGCAGAACGCCCTTTTCCTTTGCAAGGGGGATCAGCTGGTCATAAAAGGTGGCCATCAGTGCTTTGTTGGAGGTGACCACATTCTTCCCGGCCAAGATGCAGTCACGGACAAATTCAAAAGCAGGATGGAGACCGCCCATGGCTTCTACCACGGTGTCGATGGAGCTGTCCTCTAAAACGGACTTAAAATCCTTTGTGACCTCCGCGTTCGGAAGGGTCACATCCTCCAAACATACTACCTTTGCAACTTCCATATCTGTGCGGCTCTGGACAAGATCATACACACCTCTGCCCACAACACCGAAACCGAGCAAACCTAAACGCATGGGGGTAACCTCCAAAATGTCTCTTATACGAAAATAAATGCTTCCGCGCGGGAAACACTTGCTTTTTTGCCGAAAACAGTATATCATAGACAAAGGAAAAATGCAATAGTGCCGATAAACAAGAGTTTTCGTGAAAATGGTGAAAATTTTGTGCAGTTGGCGCAGTTTTTTGGAGGTTTTTATGCTTTATCATTCTACCCGGTCGCCGGAGCCCCGCGTCGATAGCGCACAGGCGGTTTTGGAGGGCCTTGCGCCCGATGGCGGCCTATTTGTGCCGGAGACGATACCTTATATAAATATAAATACTTGCTTGGGCGAAAGTACGATGGAAATGGCAACCCGAATCATTTCTGCTATGCTGCCTGAAATTCAGGATATGCCTGTTCTTGTGGAAAGGGCATACCGGGGAAAATTCCAGACTGAGGAGCTGACCCCCACTGTAAAGGCGGGAGACTTCACGGTGCTGGAACTGTTCCGTGGTCCTACCTCTGCTTTTAAGGATGTGGCGCTATGTATGCTGCCCCAGCTTTTGACCAAGGCGAGAGAGCAAAAGGGAATGACCGATGAGGTTTTGATTCTTACCGCGACCTCCGGTGACACCGGCAAGGCAGCCCTTGCGGGCTTTGCGGATGTACCGGGTGTGGGGATTTGCGTATTCTACCCCGATGGCGGTGTCAGCGCGGTCCAGCGGGCGCAGATGGTGACCCAGGAGGGCAGCAATGTGGCAGTATGCGCTGTCCGGGGCAACTTTGACGATGCCCAGACTGGCGTAAAAAATCTGTTTGCGGCTGCCGAAAACGGCAAGCTGACGGGGGACAGCCGCAGCCTTTCCACTGCCAATTCCATCAACATTGGCCGCTTAGCACCCCAAATTACTTATTATTTTAAGGCGTACAGCGACCTGCTTCGCCGTGGCGAGATCCAAATGGGGGACAAGGTCAATTTCTCTGTACCTACCGGCAATTTTGGCGACATATTGGCAGGTTATCTTGCAAAGAGGCTGGGTCTCCCTGTAGGCACGCTGATCTGCGCGTCCAACGCCAATAATGTACTGACGGATTTTATCCGCACCGGTACCTACGACCGCCGCCGTCCGCTGCATAAGACCATCTCTCCCTCCATGGACATTTTGGTGTCCTCTAACTTGGAGCGGCTGCTGTATTTTATTTCCGATGGGGATACTGCACTTGTGGCGCAGCTGATGCAAAAGCTGAACACCGAGGGTCACTATCAGGTGCCGGAAGAACTGCTCACTAAGATCCAAGCCGAATTTTGGGCAGGCTGCTGCGACGATGAAAAGGCGACTGCTACCATCAAATCCGCTTGGGAAAAGACCGGCTACCTCTGCGATCCCCATACGGCTGCCGGTTGGGCTGTAGCGGAGGAATACAGAGAAGCTACCGGCGATATGCGGCCTATGGTGGTGCTGTCCACTGCTTCGCCCTATAAATTCCCCGGCGCGGTGCTAAAGGCCCTTGCTGAGCCGGAGAGTGCAGACGAATTTGCGCAGATGGAGCAGCTGAGTAAGCTCACCGGTGTTCCTGTGCCGGAAAACCTTTCCGGTCTGCAGGAAAAGGTCGAGCGGCACACCGATGTGATTGAAAAAGACCAAATGCTCGCTTATGTAAAGGAGAAAAAATGAAAAGAGTAACAGTACGCGTCCCTGCCACGACGGCAAACCTGGGCCCGGGCTTCGATGCCTTCGGCTGCGCACTCAGCTTATATACAGATGTGACCTTTGAGGAGACCGACGGCGGTCTTGAGATCACCGGCTGTGAGGAAGCCTATACCGGCCCTGATAATATGGCATATACCTCTTTCTGCGCAGTTCTCGCCTCCATGAGCGAGGAGGTGCGGGGCGTAAAGATCCATATCGAATCCCAGATCCCCATTTGCCGGGGTCTCGGCTCTTCTGCGGCGCTCTTGGTCGCTGGCGCCATCGGCGCGAATGTGCTACGGGGTAACCGACTGTCCACCCAGGGCTTACTGAATATCACCAATGCTATGGAAGGGCACCCGGATAACCTTGCCCCGGCTTTTTACGGCGGTCTGACCGCCTCTATGGTGGATAACGGCCTGCCGGTGACGGTGAATTTCCCCCTCCACCCGGACTGGGAGATCTTGGCGCTTGTGCCAGACTTTACGCTGCCTACCAGCAAGGCCCGTGCGGCGCTGCCTGCCCAGCTTCCCAGAGAAGATGCGGTCTATAATATCGCCCACGGCGCGATGGTGCTGAAAGCCTTGGAGCTGGGTGACGAGAAACTTCTGCGCAATGCAATGCAGGACAGGCTGCACCAGCCTTACCGGAAAAGTATGATCGCAGACTATGAGAAAATCGAAGCCTTGGTGCGCACTATGGGTGCGGCATTCTGCCTCAGCGGCGCGGGCCCGACGCTCCTCTGCATCACCCGGGATAAGACCCTAAAGACACGCTTGGAAACAAAGCTCTCCGCCCTTACAGGCGCAAATTGGGAAGTCCTGAAGCTCCATGTGGAATTCGAAGGCGCAAAAGTCCTGAAAAGCGAATAACAAAACTGCTCCCCAACCCGGGGAGCAGTTCTGTTTTCGTAAGGTAGGGAACGACGGTCCTGGATTGTAGGGGTCATTCGTGAATGACCCGCGGGCGATTTATGAATCGCCCCTACGGTGCGCGGCAATCTACCGGCTCACACCGGTGAGCCGAACGCCTCCCTGCGGGAGGAAGGTATAAAACCCTCCCCTTTGGGGAGGGTGGCCGAGCAACGCGAGGTCGGGTGAGGTTACGACCTCATCCACCACAAGTGGTCCCCCTTCCCCAAAGGGGAAGGTTTGGAGCGGGGAAGGCATAAAAATAACCGCCGGAAAAAGCACTTTTTCCGGCGGTTATCCTATGTTTATTGACTAATTAAAGAAAGGGATTACTTGAACTCGTATTCGTAAATACCAATAATCTTAAAATCATCAGGATTCTCAGGATTACTCAAACGTAGCTCAACTGTTAGGACAATGCCTTCAGCATCATCTGTGGGTGTATCCGTAACACCGCATTTAAATATGGCAGGAATGCCTTCAGCTTCAATATGACCCATTAGGAAATCATAATTTAGAACCGCACCACTCATAAGAGTGCTTACTAGCGGAACTTCCTTTTGTGCCTTAAACAATCCTAATATAGTTGTATTGCCACTATCATCTGGTAAACCAATTACTTGGTTCATAGCCATATAGAGCCAAAGTTCTTTACCGTCATCAAGTTTGGTATCACCAACTGTACCCCAAGACCACTCAGGATAATAACCAGCAAAACTAATACCCAAAAGTTTATCGTAATCAGCATCAGTCATCTCCGTTCCATCGGCATTACTAAAACGGATGAAGAAATCAGCATTCCATGTACCATAGTTTGTACTCGGTTCAGGACGGGCAGGCATAAAAGTATACAATGCGGCAAGATTTACATTGGGGCCACCCTCATTCTTACCGACTGCTGGGGTGATTGCCATTTTGGTTTCATCTGTTTCTTGGACAACAACTGCCGCAGGTAGGCTCAGATCAAAACTCTTATAGGGGTCTTTAGCAGAAACTGCATCAATAACATCGACATATTCTTCCGGGAATACAACAACGCCATCAGGATTGACAAGAATAATAACACTAATATCATTTGACTTATCGTCATCATTTTTGTCATCGGTATACCAGCAGATGCTATAACCTTTTGTTTTTGTAACGAAATTATCGTCTTTGCCATAACCGTAATGCTTCAATTCCTCCTTGACCTTACCAAAATCAGAGGGGTTACCATCTGTAATGCTGTAGGTCGCGAGGCAAATATTCATATTGCGGACATTCTGCTTATCAACGGACAGATTTGCGCTTTCAATCATGTTGGAGAAAGTGGGGATCAGGACAGTTGCCAAAATGGCAATGACCGCGATGACGATGACCAGCTCTACGGTTGTAAAGCCTTTGCGGGTGTTTTTCGTGTTCATAAGAATTTTTCCTTTCTATCATTGGAATTTTTCTTCTGCATAGGCTCCCTTGTGTAAAGGGAGCTGTCAGCCGGGCAGGCTGACTGAGGGATTGTTAAATGTCGATGGCTTGACAACCCCTCCGAGTAAAATCAAAGATTTTACCCACCTCCCCTTACACAGGGGAGGCTTCGGAGCCTTTTCCCCACAGGGGAGGCTTTAGCGCGTTATTCCTTATGTCATCCTGAGCAAGGCGTAGCCGCGCCGAAGGATCCGTTTTCTAAGATACGGATTTCTCCACTCGCTCCGCTCGGTCGAAATGACACGGAGATATGTAGGTTTTTGCGTTTCCGTGGGTTGCCGTCTGCCCGAAAAGGGCAGACGGCTTTGTTCGTTTACATCAGGGGTACATAGCGCTTAGCAAGTGCTTCAATCTGCTCCCAAGTGAGCATGCCCTTACCGATGGCAACCTTCAGATACTGACCGTTAAAGGCCTCAAAGGCAAGCTCCGGAATCATACCGCCGAAGTCCTCGTAGGTAAAGAGACCGTAGATTTCAATATCCTGCTGCATCTTTTGGGCATCATAGGTCATGGTCTCGGTGTCCACCTCGAAGATGTTGAAGAGACCTTCAATACCGCCGGGCATAGACAGTACACCGTTGGTGTAGTAGCACAGATGCTCGAAGGTAACAGGCGACCAAGCGGTAGTAACTTCGGTTTCAAGCTTCACCTCATCCAAGGTGACCACATCCCAAGTGTCCTTAGAAATATCGCCCTCGGAGACGAAGCGGTGGCCAACATAGTCCGCGTAGTTATTCGCATCAATGTAGACATACTTGCCAAGGTCAAGGTCGAAGAAGCCGTGCTCACCAATTACCTTTACGTCAGAGCCATCGGAGAAATAGAGATGGATAATCTCAAACTCTTCTTCTGCATCGGAATCCACAAATACGATAGGCGCGGCCTCATACTTACCGGTCTTCAGGTTCCATACCAAGAGCTGTTCCTTACCGGTCAGGCTGTCAACGCGCACTTGCGTGCCGTCAGCCAAGGTAATGAGCGTATCGGGCGTTACACAGGGCTCGCCAGAACAGGTTTCGTATTTACCCGGGTTTTCCAAGAACTTATCCATCTTTATATAAGTGCCAGGAGAAGATTCCGAGAAGCTACAGCTCATCTTAACGTTTGTCTTGGTATTTTGGCCATTTAGATCGGTAAATTGATATGTCAACGTTACCGTGGGGTTATCTGTACGATTGTTCCGCTTATAAGAGGAGAAATAAACATATACTTTACCATCTGCGGTGTGGAAGCTGTAGGTACCATTAAAGTTAGCACCCGTAATGGTTAGTGTGCCTATGCCTTCGAAGAATACAGTAGCCGTTGTATTGCTGGTAGAGGAAACCGTAGGTACTGCTGTTTGAGATGTAAGATCTACAATATGGGAGCTGGTCGGACTGTCGTAGATCTTCACCTTAAGCCCATTATACAGCACCATTGCCTCTGCATAATCGGGATCAGATTTGCCATAGTTATGAACAAGCCATACACCGGTACCTGCATTTGTAGCACTAAGACTGCTGTCCCACTCCGGTGCAGGAATAGCTGTCACTGCGACAGAAATCGGAATTTCATAGGTATAGACTGCAAACACAGAGTCATCACGCACACCGCTCGGCGTACAGCCACTAACTGCTGCACGAATAATTGCCTTATGATTCTTTCCGTTCAAGTCAAGCGTGAAAACTTTGGGGTCTGTAACCTTTACTTCCTTTTGAACACCATTGGCATCCGTGTAAGAATACCAAAGGCCATAGGTTCCAGTATAATCATAACGCTTTAAGGAAATACCCGACAAATCCAGTGTAACCCCCGCATTTACATCACTAATACTTACAGAAATTGCTCCGTTTTCATACTTACATTCATCGCCAACATTAGCATTGGGACTATTATTATAGCTAAAGGTTGGCTTATACACGTTGTAATGTCCGGGTGTATAGTTATTTGTGTATTGGAGGTTTTCAGGACTAACTTGGGAAGATTTTTGTGTATACGCAGTGGCCTTGACGGTCACACCAAATTCGCTAGCCGTTTGATCGCAGAAATCATAATCTTCGTCAAAGGCAGTAATATCTAACATTCCCAAGCTCGTAACAAGTGCTTCCTGGAATTGCGTACCACCGGTACTTTCCGCATCAACAAAGAAAATACCCATATTTACATATACATTACCATTTTTATCCGTATAGGCGAAGGTGTTATCATTATAAATAATATCCATAACCTTCATCGCACTAATGCCTTGAATTTCAATGGACTCTACGTAGTCATCTGTCAACCAGTTATACTGTGTTAGACTACCTTCCAATTTAAGCTTCGCACCGGAATTTGTAACTACAATACCCAACGCAACTGCACCAACACCGGTAGTATCAGAGCTTGTTGTGCAGTCCCTGATAGTCAGATTTGTAGCACCCCAAACATACATATTACAGAATGAACCGCCTTCAAGCGTAACATTGTCAAGAAGCACTGTACCTGCGCCCGTTAAGACCGCATAGCCACCACCATAAATATAGGAATTGTAGACCTTTGCATTGTCAGAGAGCCGTACAGCGGGAGCGTGACCAAACTCACCACTCAAGACCTTACCGGCAGTCGTGACTTGGTAACCCTTGACCCTCACATTTTCCATTGCGCCATTGGTAACCTGCACGATACCCGTCTTTTCTTTAGTTGTTTTATCATCAGATGTACGAGTATCCTCAATTTCAAAACCATTACCAAAGAGTGAATAGCCACCACTTACATTGATTGTGCCATTCGTGCTAATGTCTTCCAATAAGCAAATATTATGATTCGTACTGTCTGCGCTTACTATTTTGGTTTTTGTTACATTGGTACCATCAACAACCTCCAAATTGATAGAGGCATAAACAACAGTCACATTGCCTTTATCATCTTTTTCGCAAAGCTCCACTCTTACGGGACCGGAGAAGTTCACAAACTTGAGCGTGCTCTTTGTCCAATCACTGCTATCCACATCATAATCGAACTCAGAATCATCTAACGGTACATCATCAATAGAGCCGTAATAGCCGGAATCCGGGTTGAACTTATCAGCGTTATTGTTCTTATCTTCTGCAATCTCATTGTCTGTATCAATGATGTCCACAATATGGATGTCGATATTCTCAGGCGCAGTAGCACCATCCACCAGCTTGAAGAACAGACCAATAGGGAATGCGTTCTTATTACCGACACGGTAAAGCATTTTGTCGGTATGCTCAACTTTGACTTGCAGCTTCTGACCCTGAACTGTATACCAACCGTCAGTACCCTTTTCACTCAGATCAGCACCGCCAAACAGCATAATCCGCCCTTCGCTTGCATCGGAACCCGGGCAATATACTGTATGGCTCAATTTTACGCCTTCGTGAATCCAAATACGGGTGGAGCCAACTTTATCAAGAACGTTAAAGCCGCCGTTTGCGTCTGTACCAAAGTCAAAGGAAGAACCGGCATACACATTGATCTTACCGCCAGAGGAGTACAGAAGTGCTCTTCCAGTTTGGGTGCCACTCTTAGCTCCCTTTACGAAATTGCCGCCGTGAATGCTGACAGCAGAGGTATAGTCAACGCTCCAAATGGCGTGCTGATCGTAGGGAACCTTAATGGTACCTGTCTTACCCTCAGAGCTGTCTACAATGGTAAGAGAAGAGTTGTTACCTACAGCAAAGAGTGCAGCGTCCTTGGTTGCATCGGCTTTGTAGACAATGGTCTTACCATTCAGGTCGATTGTCATATCACCAATTACAAGTGCGCCAAAGTAAGCAGTCGTACCGTCTATGCTTGCCTTTGCATAGTAGACTTTTTCATCGTCATACTTACTGTAAGGATCATTGCCCTTTGTCTCTTTGTAGAAATCGTCTGTATCGGTACCTTCGCGCATTGTGGAAAGGTCAATAACGATGTTACCATTTTCATCAGCGTCCGCAAAGTTATCACCCAGCATAATGTTGCCGCTTGCTTCGCGCTGCAGGTAGTAACGAAGATCTGCAAGAGAATTAACGGTAATCATTTGATAGGTGAAGGTATAGGGACTAAAGTTGGTGGTCTCGAAAGAAATCTCGCCCTTTGCGGGGTTATAAGTAGAAGCGATTGCCTTATTTTTGTGGTAGACAGTAATCGCCTTCTTATTCATACTGGGAGAAAGACCCTTGGGGCCGTTCATCGTTACCTTAATCAGTGAGGTATTATTTTCCACCAGATTGTCTACATCAATGTCATAAGCAAAACCGGTTTCGTTCTTGCCCAGGGTGATGTTATCTTCCGGGTCGATCTTCTTAACGGTGATGCAGACGGGGCTTTCCTTCCGGTCGATGGCTTCGGCGGGGATCTCAAAGCTTGCAAAGATCATACCGTTAGAAACGACCTTAATGCTCAGCTTATCCGCGCCATTTGCCAAGGTAGATGTACCGAGGGCGAAAATGTCCGGTGTCTTTTCGAATAATTTCACAACGAACAGCTTTCCGTTACCGGTTCCGGCGAGGGAATAGTTCGCGCCATCCTTACTGCTGAGCGCGGCCTTCACTGCATCTGCTTCGGTGGTGTACTCCTTTCTTACGACTTTTCCGTTCCGGATGGCGACAATGATCGTATCATTATAAATATAGATAAAATCCTTGTCCTCCGAATCGGGATTCTCACGCATGAACTGTGCATGGGCTTCTCTTGCCTCCTGCATAGCCACGCTTTCCTGTCCGAAGCACAGCCACAACGACGCTGCAAAGATCGCAACGATCGCAACGGCTATGATGATTCTGACAGGCAAGAGTTCTCTATTCGCACGCTTATTCATCGGCTTTTTCCTCCTATTATTTGCCTCTCAATAAAACTTCAAGTGCTTTCTTACCTATGAAATTTGCCGACAATGAAGTGTTGTACTTCATTGCCGGCAAAGAATTGTGAAAACTTATCAAAATTATACGGTGTTTTCTATAAGATTTTGGCGATTTTTTAGTAAAAAAGTCGAAAATGCAAGGGTTTATGCGGGATCGTAAATATACTGAACTAACCCGCGATTGGTCTATGGGTTGACTTTTTGCATAAAATAAGCTATAATGCCCGTTATCGGAGTGGAGGTACCGCTCTGTGCAATGAAGTACAACACTTCATTGCCGGCATTTTTTGCGTAAGAAAGCAGTTGTAAGTCTTATAAACAGGGCAAAATCAAGGAGGAAAAAGCCGATGAATAAGCGTGCAAATAATAACTCTTTCCTGCCGAGAATTATGATCATCATAGCACTGGTCGCCATTTTGGGCGTCGTGCTGTGGGGTTACTTTGGGCAGGACACGGTGGCTATGCAGGAGGCAAGAGAAGCCTATGCACAGTTCATGCGTGAGAATCCCGATTCGGAGGACAAGGATTTTATCTATATTTATAATGATACGATCATTGTCGCCATCCGGAACGGAAAAATTGTGAGAAAGGAGTACGCAACCGAAGCGGATGCGGTCAAAGCTGCTACAAATAACGCGAGTGTTCAGGACTATACATTGTCCAGTACCAACAGCGATAAACTGTACAGCATCAAGCTTTTTGATCGCAATAGCGGCATTTATGCAGTAGGTGCTCAAAAGATAGCAGCCAATGCTATCTCTATGAATGTTAAGGTCGTAGCAGGTGGTATGATCTTTGCTGAATTTGACATTCCTGCGGAGGCGATTGCCGACAAGCAGAAAATGGTCGAAATCACTATCCGTAAGATCGACCCGAAAACCAATGTTACTCTTGGTAAAAACCAAGAGGGCTTTGCCTACGACATTGATGTGACCAACCTGGTGGAAAACAACGCCGCCGAGATCGGTGTGACTATCAACGGACCGAAGGGTCTTGCCCAGGGCGAGCAGGCGATTACTGTTTATCATAACAGCAGTCCTATCTCTTCCAAGTATAACCCCACCTCCGGTCAGGTCTCCTTCAAGACCACTCATTTCAGTCCCTATACCTTTACTTATGATGTAGTGCCGGTCTCTACCTTGGATGATCTGCGCTACAATCTCCAGAAAAAGGGCGGCCTCAACATCCGTCTGACCGGCAATATCGAAATCAATCTCAAAGATGGCGCGTATGTCGATCACAGACAGGGTGTAGATATTGATGATGAGTTTTACGACAAAAGCACTACCGAGAAGGCTTACTACGCAAAGGGTAAGTACGGCGATAGCTGGCTCTACTTTGGCGCGCTGGTTGTGGGTGACAAGTCTTTGGACCTAAACGGCTTTAGCATTACCTATGGCGGTAAGAGAGAGAACGGCGACAGTGCGCTGTTCTGCGTCAATAAGAATGCTTCACTTACGATCGTAGACAGCTCCAACAGCGGCAACGGCGGCAATGGCCGCGTAGAGGTCAAGTTTGATACCTATGCGATCTGGAGCGTTAACCCCACTGCTACTGTAAATGTCCACGACGGTATTTTCGTCAGCGATAAGTACGCAGGTGTTACTGCAGATACCAATGCAGCTCTGCTGTACTCCTCCGGCGGCAAGATCAATGTCTACGGCGGTTACTATCTGTTCGACAATGCAAACGACGGTAAGCGCAACGGCTTCAATGTGATCGACCAGATCGACGAGACTTGCATCTGGATCTATGAGGGCGTCCACCTGAGCGGTACCGATTACTGCGAGGAAACTGACAAGGGCAGAGTTGTGCTGGTCGGCGAAGCAGATTTGGTCACCGGCGCAGATAGTGGCGCATCTACCCGTGAAATCCCCACCGATTTCGATGCGGATGACGATAATGAAGCTGATGCTTTCTCCGCTTGGCACACCGTTAAGGGTGAGAAAATCGAACTGAAGCAGGGCCTGCACACCGATAAGTATATCTACCGCGTCGGTAACCGCAGTCCTCTTCCATTGGGCGCGTTCTTTAATCAGGTAAACGCACCCACCGGCAAGGTCAGCATTCGTTTGGTTGACATTCTGGCAACTAAAGCCCATAATGACGGCGCTGAAAGCGTGGTTAATCCTGAGACCGGCAAAAAATATGATAAGAATGACAGATTCAGCGGTTACTACGAATACATCGGCGATCAGTATGTTACCATTCCCAGCGAAAACTATGTTACTACAGCGGATAGTTGGGTGGACTATACAGTTCAGATTCCCAGCTCTTTCACCGGTCCTGCAAGACTGGAGCTGTATAACACCGAAACGAATGCAATCTACGCGCAGCTCTATGTAGAGGTCGTAGCTGCTAACAATGTTTCTAATTATGGTGAACTAAAGAACGCCAGCAGCGTTCTGCTGAATGATATCACTATGTCCAATGGCGGCACTTACAGCCTGACTGGCGGCACGCTGTACGGCAATGGCTTTACCTTTGATGTAAAGAACGCCGCATACAATGGTACTGGCAACGAATCTTTAAACTACCTTGTTTATTTGAGTAATGCAAACATAGATAATGTTCAGATTGTAGGTCCCGTTTACGAGGATTGCGGCTTGATGTCTAGTAATAGTTACAATCGGGCTGTTGTTTATACAAAGGGAACTTGCGGTATTTACAATTCCTATATTTCCAATGCTGCAACACCTATTCGTGCTAACAACAGTCAGCTAACTATTGTAAACACTACTCTGAAGGGCGGCTCCTTTGCCAATATGGATATAAGAGGTGGCAGCCAGATTGTCCTTGACGAAGTGACCACCATCAATCAGGTCAGCGGCAATGATAAATCTGAAGCGGGTGTTGCCGGAGCTCAAGGCAACAAGACCACCATTGGTTTGGGCATTGTTATTTGGTATGAAGGTACTAACGGCGACGAGAAGATTAAGATTCAGGATGTCGACGGAGATAATGATTATCAGCTAAAGCAGTATAACTACCTTGCAAGTAACCAGACGGGCAGTACTTATTTTGCGAAAACTGCCGTTCTTGCCGGCCTTGACAGTGTACCCTTCTCTTCAAATGTTAATGCGAAATTTAAGAAGACCATCAACGGTGTCACATGGGTTAACGCAGGCATTCTTTCCATTGACAGTCGTGTCGGTGATGGCCCGATTTCTACGCCTTCCGGTTATGGTTGGAATACGGTTCACTATCAAGGCACAGATGGCTGGCTTTGTACAGAGCTTTTGGGAGAGAACGCCAATGCCAATCCTACTGTTGCTGCTCCTGATTATGCCCCCAGCGCCCAATATTTGGTCACCCCTTCGTTTGATTGGAAGTACGCCAATAAGGTGAGCGATGAAAATTATCAGGTCAAGACAGATGACAAGGCTGAGTTCTGCTACTATGACACGGTAACACAGACCATTATGATCCGCTTCGAAAAGGGTAGCAGCTTCGATTTTGATCCGCGCATCCTCAAGGTTACCAAGTTCGGCAGGGAACTGTCTGTTGCCGCGATTGAAATGGAAGAGAATAAGTATACCGACAACATCACCTTTAGCGAAGCCGGCGATTATGAGATCACCTATACCTATTTGGATGAGAATAACTATGCTATGGGCGTAGGCGGCATTGGTAGCTACAGTGTTACCCACAAGAAGACGATTAAAGTCAATGTCGTTTTGCAGGATAACGCGCTTAAAGCTCCTACATTTAATTTCAATGGCAAGGGTACCACCACTGTCAAAAATGGCAATAATCTCTACTTGAGTGTAACTGGCGGTGAACTTTCCACAACTGTTGGTAATCAGAAGATCTCCTATCCCAAGATTTATATCAAGCTCAATCCTGATTGGGACACTACTGACGATACCACCAAACTCAAAAAGTCTAGTACCAACACGGCATACTGCCCCGTGTTTGACGGGGTTGTAACCATTAGTGATAACGGTACTGAATACGGCAGCGGCACTACCGATATGGCAGGTGGAAGACTGGATATGATCAGCAATAAAGAGTCTGTTCTAAAATGGTCTAGCTCTAACGCTGTTCCAACCCAAAACCCTGTTACAAAGTCGGGTCAACAGTACTTCCAGAGTGCCACTATTCAAGGTGTTGAAAGAAAACAGACGACCTACACTTTCGAATATGTATACACTGCACAGAATGGTGATGTCTATCACTATTATGTTGGTTATGTATTCCCGGCGAAGAGTGGTTCCTCTACTAGTGGTACCGGTACCAGTGCTCCTAACGATGATGGTTGCGTCACTCCCGACACGCTGGTTACCTTAGCAGACGGCAGACAGGTTCGTGTTGACAGCCTGACCGGTAAAGAACAGCTCCTTGTATGGAACCTGAAGACCGGTAAGTACGAGGCTACTCCCATTGTGTTCGTGGATTCCGAGGCAGAGGAAGAATTTGAGATTATCCATCTCTACTTCTCCGATGGATCAGATGTAAAGGTAATTTCGGAACACGGCTTCTTCGACCTTGACCTTGGCAGGTATGTCTACATTGACGCAAATAATTACGCGGACTATGTTGGCCACCGCTTCGTCTCCGAGGGTGACATTTCCAAGGATACTTGGAATGTGGTCACTTTGGACGAGGTGAAGCTCGAAACCGAGGTAACCACCGCTTGGTCTCCCGTTACCTTCGAGCATCTGTGCTACTACACCAACGGTGTTCTGTCTATGCCTGGTGGTATTGAGGGTCTGTTCAACATCTTTGAGGTAGATACCAATACCATGACCTATGATGCGGAGAAGATGGCAAAGGACATCGAAACCTATGGCCTCCTCACCTTGGAGGACTTCGGCGGTATGGTCCCGCAGGCGGCATTTGATGCCTTCAACGGTCAGTATCTGAATGTTGCCATCGGCAAGGGCCTCCTCACTTGGGAGCAGATCGCAGCCTTGGCAGAGCGTTATGTACCCCTGATGTAATGTAACCCCTTTGCCGTCTGCCCGCAGGCAGACGGCAATCGGTGGAAACACCAAAAGCCACATACACTCCCACTGTCATCCCGAGCAACGCCGAGGGATCCGTTTCCCTTAGAAAAGAGTACGGATTCTTCGACTCCGGCTGCGCCTGCGCTCAGAATGACATAATAAACAACGCAAAAGAAAAGAAATTTTCCCATATATGAAAGGAAGAAAAATCTATGCGTAATACAAACACCCGTAAAGGCTTTACAACTGTAGAGCTGGTCATCGTCATCGCGGTCATTGCGATCCTCGCAACGGTCCTGATCCCCACCTTCTCCAATATGATCGAAGCCGCAAACCTGTCCGTTGATAAGCAGAATGTACGCAATATGAATGTCTGCCTGACAACCTATAGCATTACCGACGGTAACCCTTCCGATGCTGCACTGGTCAAGGCGAGACTGCGGGAATATGGATATGACGGAGAGGGTAATTTTGCTGCCAAAACAAAAGGACATTCTTATTGGTGGTATACTGATGATATGGGCACTGACGACAAAGCTGATGATATCAGTGTAATTCTTCTTGTGGATGGCAACCTTAAGGTTGTTTATCCTGAAGAGTATGTAAGTGACACCCCCATTGATACCGCTACTCTTAAGTATTACAATCTTAGTGCGCCCCTTGCCAATGTTACCAATTTGGGAGCAAGCGAAGAAGGCTATTTTATTACATTGGTTTTAGATAATATGAAGGCGCTTATGGAAGAATATGCGCAACTTGATAATGACACAAGGAACAACTTTAAGAGCGCTCTTTTAACCGTTTTTGGACCTAATGGAATCCAAGGAACGCCCGATTATTACGAGTCCGAATTCATCAAGATCAAGGAAGGTTTAATTGAAGCTATTGAAACATTGCAGGAGTTTGGCCTTCCTTTTGCTGTGACCCATTTGGATAATGAGTTAGAAGCAATTGCAGATAATTTTGATAGTATTTTTGGTCAATATGCTGAGGTTTATGCTATGCCTGAGACTACCCCTGAGGAGACGGCAAATAAGCAGGCTGAGATAAACGCAGTGCTCGATAAGATCATCGAGATATTTGATGATGAAAATTTTGTCGAATTTAGTATTCCGCTGGAAGTTAAGTACTCCTTTGTTACTGATGAGGTAAGTGACAACTATGCTGATTGGCACACAACTTTCTGGGTTTCTATTGAAGGCGTAGAATCGGCTAGCTTAATGCTTGCCGGTTACTACGATGGCCCTCAGTATCATGGTGGTTGGAAACCTCTGATGGTTAACCTTCGTGCGGGCACCGAAGTGGATCTGATTAAAGAGTTTGTTGGTGAAAGATTCGAATTTACTTATGATGAGGTGAGGGAGTTAGTTGGTGAATTTACATGTGGCGTCATAGATGCCGACACAGTAATGGGCTATGAGACTGGTCTGAATCCTGCAGGTGCCAAATTGACTGTTGAACTTCGTATGACAAACCGCGAGAATGCTGATGAAACACGGACCATTGGTGTTTACAGTTATACCTTCCAGTAATTTCTTATTTTAATTCGTCCATAAACATAGGATAACCGCCGGAAAAAGTGCTTTTTCCGGCGGTTGTTTTTATGCCTTCCCCGCTCCAAACCTTCCCCTTTGGGGAAGGGGGACCACTTGTGGTGGATGAGGTCGTAACCTCACCCGACCTCGCGTTGCTCGGCCACCCTCCCCAAAGGGGAGGGTTTTATACCTTCCGACCAAAGGGAGGCGGTCGGGTCACCGGGTGCAAATTGACAAAAGGCGGTATCTGTGATAAAATCGGGGCAACGAAATGAAAGGAGGAAAGCCGATGAAGAAGCGCGAGAAGAAAGCGGACAAGAAGGCTTTTCCGAAGATTTGGATACTTGTGGCTGTGGCGGCGGTGCTGTTCGTCTGGGCAGTCCTGATCACTTTTGACTTTTTGCCCAGCGGTGACCCGGTGATCTTAGACCCGGCGGAGATCGCTTACCGGGAGTATCTTTCCCATTATACCTACCCGGAGACCGACGATTTTCTGTACATCTATGGAGTCGGGGACATCGGTATTATCAAGGACGGCAAGCTGGGCAGCGGCCGTTATTCCTCACGGGAATGGGCTTTGCATGCGTTGGGCTATGACAAGCCGGACGACAAGGAGCGCGTGACGGTGGAGGAGGTCAGCAAGGACGGCAATTTCCTTTCTGTCACCCGGAACCAAATGACGGCGAATTTTGTGGACGCCAAGGTCTCCCTGACCCAGACCAAGACCATCGGCGCTGCCGCGGGCGAGCTTTTGTTCCTTTTCTACAATGACGGCTTGGAGCTTGCTGCCGTTACCGTGCCGCGGGCATCTATCGCCAATGCATCTGCGCCGGTTACGGTGTCTCTGCGCAGCGTGAAGACCGGAGTTTACGGCTATGAGCTGAATGCTACGAATGTCAGCGGCAAGGTGGACATTACATTCCTTGCGCCGCGGGGACTTTCCGGGGTGCAGGTATCGCCCGGTGAGGCATCCTACGATCGGATGATGGGCAAATGCACCGTAGAGAATGTGAATCTCGGTAAGTTCTCTGTTTCCTACAGCGGCGTTGAGGAGGTTTTCCCCATCGTCAGCGAATTTGAGAGCACGCTGGAATATGCCAAGGCTTACACCTATCGGGTGGGCAACGGCAATGTGATCCCGCTGGGTGTGCTCTTTAAGCCCTCCGGCTCTGTGCCGATCGGTCCCGTGAATGTGCAATTCCGGAATCTGGACAGCAGTCAGAAGGTGTCTGCAAAGTACACATCGTCGTACTTTCCGTCCGATTGGGCGAAGGGCGGCATCCGGTTCTCCGGTACCGGCTTTATTGAAGTCAATATCAACGGCTATAAGCTTGTAGTCGAGGTGGTCGACGGCAAGAATATTTTGAAGGACGGCGATATTGTCAGCGCCAATGGCGAGAATGTGGTGCTACTGAGCGATATTACCCTTGAAAGCTCCGGGCAGCTGACAGTTTCCGGCGGCTATGCCCTCTATGGCAACGGCTTTACAATCACCGACAAACGGACCAACACCACCGGCGAGGTCGGTGCCATCCATATGACCGGCGGTGTGCTGGATAATGTGCGGCTCATTGGATACAAGTCCTTTAATCCTACCGCCCTTGCCAACGATACCGGTCGGGCACCGGCGCTGAGCGTTGTGGGCGAGGCAAATATCTATAACTCCTATATTTACGGCGGCAGATCCCCCATTTTGGCAAGAAGCGGCGGCGCGGCGGTCTATATGGAAAATGTGACCTTAGACGGCGGCGCAAGAGCCAATATGGAGGTAGCAAGCAGTAACCTGATCCTTAAAAACTGTGTGACCACAGCGGATACCCGGGGCGGCTTAAAAGGCATTGGTATTCTGATCACCACCACCGATTCAAAGCTCCGTTTGGAGGGAACCTTCGTCCAGAGCAACTGGCTGCAAATGGCAGACCTGCCCAGCGCCTACAGCGCAATGCTGGCGGATGTGTACAATAACCGCAGCCACGCCTTTAAGTACGGCGATGCGAAATATGTCAATACCGGCATTTTCTTCTTCTCTGAGTCTGTGAATTTCACGAAGGAGCAGGCACAAAGCCAGCTGACGGACAACACAGAAAATAAGTACGGTTTCGTGGCAAAATCCGCTGCCGGCTATTCGGCGCTGTGCTATATGCCCAAGAGCGCTATGGGCGCGGATACCTTCTTTGCGCCGGCTTATGTGAATAGCGGCAATTATCCCAATGCACCTAAGGTGAGCTTTGATTTTAAGTCTAAGAATTACGAGGGCAAGGAATACGGCAGCAATCAGTACTGTGTTTATAATCCCCTGGGCTATGTGGATATTTCCTTTGAAAAGGGCGGCAAAAAGGTCTGGAATACGGACATTTTGACGGTTACCAAGTTTGGCAAGAAGATCGCGCCTACGGTAACTATGGACGGTGTGGACTACACCGGGAAGTCCATTACCTTTACAAAAGCAGGGGAGTACACCGTCGTTTATACCTATCAGGATACCTATAACTGCCGTATCCCCGGGGAGCTTTACGATGCGGTCTATACTAACGAGCTGACCGTAAAGGTCACCGTGGTAGACCCTAATGTAAAGACCTACCATCCGACCTTTACCTATACCGACGGCACACCTGCCAAGCAGGTGATGGCAAACGATAAGGTCTATGTAATGCCGGGTGTCAGCGGAACCTCCGATAAGATCGGTTCTACGGTGGTGGACGGCAAGACTATCTACTATCCCATCGTGAAGGTAAGTGGCTCGGACAGCGCCGGTAAGCCTTATGAGAGCGGCAAGATCTACTGCTTCAGCCCTGCTTTTACGGCCATCAATATTAAGGATTATGATAAAAACAGCGGTAAGCTGCTCTACACCTACGATAAGTCCACACAGAGTTGGCCCCACAATATCTCCGGCTCTACAAAGGTAAGCCAAGGGGATTATTTCGGCTACGGCAGTGTATCGCCCTATACCGGCGCCACCGGTGATACCTACAATGTCTGTCAGTACAATTCTATATACGGCCTGAGCTTTGTATCCTCCCAGATCGAGAGAGAGGTCAAGGAGACGACCCGGTTGGTGGAGTTCTACTTTGTGGGCAATGACGGTGTTACCTATTACTACTATATCCAGTACGATCAGGCGGCGGTTGCCTATGAATCCTGCGTTACCCCCGATACGCTGGTGACCTTGGCGGATGGGACGCAGAAAGAAATTCAGCATGTGACCTATGACGATCAGCTCCTTGTCTGGAATTTCTACGAGGGCAAGTACGATGTGATGCCTGCCTCCATCGTGATGAATCACGGCTACGGTAAGCATACCGTTGTGACCCTGAACTTTGCAGATGGTACAAGTGTTAATACCATCAACGGTCACGGCTTCTTCGATGCAAACGAGAGAAAGTATGTGGTGCTGGGTAGCGACAATGCTGCGGATTACATCGGTCACAGCTTTGTGAAGACTGATGGAAACGGCTATAGCACTACCAAACTCCATAGCTATGACATTAAGACCGAGTACACAGAAAGCTGGTCCATCCTGACAGCCGGACAGTATAACTGCATTCTGGAGGGTATGTGGACCCTGACACCTGCGGAGATTCCGGGCAGCCCCGATTATCTGATGCCCTTCGAGGTTGGCGCGGATATGAAATATGACGCAGAAAAGCTGCAGGCGGATATCGACAAGTACGGCTTGTATACCTATGCGGACTTTGCTCAGTATATGACTGAGGAACAGTTTGATGCCCTGGGACTTTCTACCTGGAGGGTAGCGGTTGGTAAGGGCTACATCACTTGGGAAGATATTCTCCAGCTGATCGAGATTCACATTGGCTAACAAGCATATAAAAAGCGAGGGGAAACCCTCGCTTTTTATATGCCAGCAATGCTTATTTTCCTTTTTTCATTTCTTTGTAGGGCCATTCGGAAAAGCCGTTCTTGCGGTAGGTGTGGATGGCGGGGAGGTTCTCGTCCTCTACCTCCAAACGGAAGAGGCAGCCGGGAAATTTCTCATCTAAATAGGAAAAGAAACGGCTGGCAATGCCGTGGCCGCGGTATTCCGGCGTAATGTAAATGTCTTCGATCCAGATGCAGGGAACGCCGTATTCTGTGGAAAAGCTTTTGGCGATCATAGCGTAGCCGGCGAGGACACCATCCTCTGAAAATACAAAGCCCTCCAAGTAGGGACTGTCACTAACGCAGGTATCAATATCTGCGTTAAAAATCTCCTCGGAGCCGTTGGTAGCAACGGCAGGGGAGGTATAAAACACACGCATCATTGAAAGTACCGCTTCCCGGTGCGCCTTAGTCATAGAAAGAATTTGAGTCATAGGGATACCTCGCTTTTAGAATCCTGCTTGTAGGAACCGACCGAACGATCTGCAATAAAGCGGACGACCAATGGTCGCCCCTACAAGGGGCGGTTTTAGCGTCATTATAGCAAACATATGGAAAATAAGCAATATCGTACAAAGTTTGTTCATACTTTTGGCGTAATATCTTGCAAACCGGGGCGGAGTGTGGTAGACTAAAGCATATAAATTCGACAGGATGTGATATTGTGAAAATAAATACCAAGACCCTGCCCTATGAAGAAGTGTTGAAGCTGCCCCGGCTGCAGCATAAAAACCCAAGAAAGCCCAGTAGACTGCTGGCCACCGTTGTGCGCCTTGTGTCTGCTACCACCCTCGCGAAAACCAAATTTTCCTATACGACCGAGCGGATGGAGCTTGTGGGCGATCAGCCTTGCCTGATTTTAATGAACCATTGCAGCTTTACGGATATGAAGCTGGCATACGGTATTTTTTATCCCAAGCGCTTTGGCATCGTAACCTCTGTGGATGCGATGACCGGCATTTTGGGAAAGCTGATGCGCTTCCTTGGCTGTACGCCCACCCATAAGTACATTACAGATGTATCCCTGATCCGGGACATCGAGTATATGTTAAAGAAAAACAAGACCAGCGTGCTGATGTACCCGGAGGCAGGCTACTCCTTCGACGGTCGCGCCACGGCACTACCCCGAAAAATGGGCGTGCTGATGAAGCGGCTGGGTGTGCCGGTGGTAACGGTCATTACCCAAGGGGCTTTTGCAAGAGATCCTCTTTACAATATGCTGCAGATCCGGGATGTAAAGGTCAGCGCCCATGTAAAGTGCATTGCAACAGCGGAGGAGCTGAAGGAAAAGAGCGTTGCGGAACTGGATGCGCTGCTGGAGGAGTCCTTCTCTTTTGATAACTTTGCTTGGCAAAGGGATAATAAAGTGTCCATCGATGTGCCCTTCCGTGCAGACGGACTGCATCGCATTCTCTATAAGTGCCCCCATTGCGGCAAGGAAAATGAGATGGAAGGTAAGGGCATCCACCTTACATGCCACGCCTGCGGTAAGAAGTGGGAGATGGACGAATACGGTCAGCTTGCCGCCTGCGAGGGAGAGACGGAATATCCACACATTCCTGATTGGTACACCTGGCAGAGAGAATGTGTCCGCAAGGAGATCGAAGATGGCACTTATCTGCTGGATACCGATGTGGATATTGCGGTGCAAGTGAATTTGGATGGTGTCTGTATGATTGGTGGGGGACACCTGACCCATAGTTTAGACGGCTTCCACCTGACAAGTGATGACGGCAAGCTGGATTACAGGCAGTCCCCGGTGGCTTCTCATACGCTGTATTCCGATTATTACTGGTATGAGATCGACGATATGATCGGCATCGGCGACAACGAATTTTCCTATTTCTGCTTCCCAAAAGCGAAGACCTCGGTCACAAAGGCGCGCCTTGCCACCGAGGAGCTGTATAAGATCAAAAAGTATCAGCGTAAGAGAATTTCGGCAGAATAAACTGCTAAGTAAAAAACTCGCCCGGAGTGCAGGGGAGCTTTTTATGGAGAAGATACTGTTTGTCTGCCACAGGATTACATTTTTGAGTTCCGGTATGACTTGAGAATACCAAAAGCAGTCCTTTAGAGGCTCCAGATCCGCCTCTTTCGGGACTGCTTTTGGTTTATCTTCCATTTTTTGAAAACCGCAGTATGCACATTGGTGACACTTTGGATGTCACTTTGGAAGAAATGCAAGTATTAGTGCTGCTTAAAACAGACGGGAAGCTGACGCAAAAAACTTGGCAGAGAAGATGGACAAATCCAAAAAATGGGTGCATAATAGAAAAAACGATTTCGCGTATGCGAAATTTTACAGGCCGAAAAAATTTCGCGCGTGCGAAGTGGATTTTGGAGAAAAAATATGGAATATATAACCGTTAGTGAGGCGGCGAAAAAGTGGGATGTAAGTCCCCGCCGCGTGCAAATGCTGTGCAACGAAGGCAGAATAAAAGGTGTCGTTCGCTTCGGCCCGGTGTGGAAGATCCCGTCCACAGCGGTGCTTCCCAATGCCAGAAAAAAGGACGAGGAGCCCCACCTTCCCATGCCGCGAAAGTCCCCGTTTTTGGATATGACCGACCTGT
>SVLR01000024.1 GCA_015067785.1 Oscillospiraceae bacterium | reverse complement strand
TCCCTCTGAGCCCAGCGACTTCGGCCCCGCTGCCGACGCTGTTGCTCCCGTAGCCGGCACCGCTTACAAGCTGGGTCTGGTCCACGGCACCAACGCTAAGACCTACTACATCTCCGGTGGTATGGCTTCTACCTACTACCTGGCTACCAATGAGGCTGCTGCTTCCGGTCTGGATGCTTACATCGAGGCTGCTACCAATGGCTACTACCTGTATGTCATGGAAAACGGCGCCAAGAAGTACATCAATATGACTGTCAGCGGCACCCATGTAAATGCTGTTTACGCTGATGCAGCTGAGACCGTTTACACCTACGATGAGACCCTGAAGACCCTGAAGGTTGCTGCTACCGTTGAGGGTGAAACCGCTGACTATATCCTCGGCACCCGTAACGACAAGACCTACAGCACCGTAGGCTTCTGCACAGTATCCTCCGAGCCTTTCTACTGCCAGTTCTTCGCAATCACCGCCTCTGAGCCCTCCGATCCTCAGCCCTCTGAGCCCTCCGATCCTCAGCCCACTGAGCCTGAGAATCCCGGCGATGATGACGGCATTATGTCCATTCCTGAGGTTCTCGCATCTGCCGAAGGCACTGAAGTAGTCGTTAAGGGTACTGTTTCCGAGATTTACCAGGCTTGGAGCGATCAGTTTAACAACATCTCCTTCTACATTTCTGACGAAGCAGGTAATAAGCTTCTTGTCTTCAGAACTGGCACAAATGCTAAGGTTGGTGACAAGGTTACCGTTACCGGTAAAGCTACCCTGTATAACAATGTTGTTCAGATTGCGCAGGGTGGCACCACTGTGATCGACGAAGCCCATGTTTGTTCCCAGTACACCGAAGCTACCTGCACCAATTTGGCTGCTTGTGTCGTTTGCGGCACAACCACCGGCGAACTGGCTGGCCACAATTTTGTTAACGGCACCTGCGGTGTCTGCGGTGCTGTTGAGGGCGTAAACTACTCTACTGAATCTATGTCTGTTGCCGCCAACACCGGTGTTTTGTCCAGTGATTCCTTGAGCATTTCTTGGACCGGTACTAACTTCACCTTCACCGCACAGAAGGGCACAAACAACAATGCCATTCGTACCTCTGACAGTGATCATTTCAGAGTGTATCAAGGCAACAATGTGATCATCTCCGGCAATAATGGCGCAAAGCTTTCTATGGTAGTCTTCACCTGCACCAGCAGCTCTTATGCCGAAGTAATGGTAAAGTCTGCAAATACTGCCGATGGCGTTACCGCCACTGCAAGCGGCTCTGTTGTTACCTTGGTTTTGGCTGAAAGTGTGAATTCTATCACATATAGCACTACTGCACAAACAAGAATCAACAACATTGAAGTCACCTATGTTGCTGCCTAATTCCTAATCTACATAGCACTTTGCCCCGGGCGAAAGCCCGGGGCATTTTCTATTAGGGATGTCCAGATTATCTCGTAGGGGTCGGTGTCCTCGACGACCCGAAATAGAATCATCCCTCGATGGGGTGATTTTATTCTGATACAAGGGTGCGTACCGGGAGATTGCCACGTCGCTTCGCTCCTCGCAATGACAACTAACTATCAACTATCAACTGTCAATTATCAACTAAAAAGCCGCCCGGTGGGCGGCTTTTGTTATTTATTCAGCTCTTTCAGCTTTTCGTACAGTTGGAGATCAACTCTACAGACTGTCAAGGGAGAGATGGTAATATAACCGCTGACAACTGCATCGGTGTCGATATCCAAATTGCCTTTATTTTCGTGCACACAAATGCCGCAGGCCTGATAGCGGTTATCCCCTACCGGCTTAAAATCATCGGAGTAGTAAGGACCGCCCTGCCGGGTGATGCGGATCTCGCCGCCCTCAGGCGGGATGTTCACATTGTAGAGGCTTCCCAGCTCCCACAAGCGGTTTTCCTGCATATATGCCCATACCTGATCCAGATACGCTGCGGCTGCCTCGCTGCCCGTAAAGGAGCTGGAAAAGGCAATTGCCGGAATCCCTTGTGCGCCTGCCTCAAAGACAGCAGCCGCCGTACCGGAGTACATAATGTCTTTTCCCATATTGTAGCCCTTATTGATGCCGGAGATCACTAAGTCAAACTGCAGCTTCAGTCCCATTGAGGCAAATCGCACACAGTCCGCCGGGGTGGAATCTACCGTATAGGTGGTTGCGCCGTGGATTGCGTCCACCTGCACCACTTCATAAGGCTCGTGCAGCTCAATGCCGTGGCTCTTGCCGCTTTGCTGATACTTGGGGACTACAACCGTCACCTCGCCCAGCTTCTGTGCCCAGCGAACCAGCTCGGGAAGCACAGGGGCGGAAATGCTGTCGTCATTTGTAACTAAAATTCTCATAGCCAGTCCTCGTGGGTATCTTTGTATTCTTTTACCAGCGCATCTGCATCCCGGAGAAGGGAGCGCATCTCTTCCTCGCTGTAAACGGTGGCACCGCAGGCGCAGGCATGGCCGCCGCCGTGATACTTTTCTGCGATGGGGTTAATGTGGACAAAGCGAGAGCGCAGTCTCACGCGAATCGTGCCCTCTGCGTCGTTATTGTCGATAAAGACCATCCAGCAGATGCAGCCACGGATAGAGTCCAGCGTGCCCACGCAGGCGCTTGCCTGTTCTAAGGTCAGGTTAAACTTCTCCTGCATTTCCTTATCCACATAGATGTATGCCACACCGTTTTCGGTGACCTGCATTTTCTCGTAGATATATGCCTTGAATTTCAGGTACTCGAAGGCCTCTAAATAAAGTCTTGCAAACAGAAGCTCTGTATCCACGCCCACATCCAGCAGGATCGCCGCATTGCGGAGCGTATCCCCGGAGACGCCGTCATACTTAAAACGGCCAGAGTCGGTCACGAGACCGGTGTAGAGGTGGGTAGCGGCTTCAGAGTCGATCTTCAGCTCGCCCTTGAAGGTATTATAAAAATCCACGATCATTTCGCAGGCAGCCGCCCGGTCTTCTTCTACCCACTGCAGGTCGCCGTAGGTTTCCAGGGGGATGTGGTGGTCGATCTTGATAAGCTCCTTGCAAAGCTTGTAGTTCTTGTTGGAGATCCGGGCTTCGGAGGCGGTGTCCACCACGATGCCCAGGGCATCCTTATAAAGCTCCTCGGGGACCTCCGGGTCCTCGGGACCCATAAATTCCAGATACTGGGCGGTATCCTTGTCGATGAGGTAAATCTCCTTCTCCGGGAAGGAAAGCTGCAAGATGCGCTTTAAGCCCTTGGTTGCGCCCACACAGTCGCCATCATTGCGGATGTGGCGGAAGATCATAATGCGGTCGTATTCTTTGATCTTCTCTAAGATTTGCTTTTTTACTTCGAAATTCATGCTGTCTCTCCCTCTCCCCTGACGATGGCGTCCAAATCGCTGAGCATCGCCATTGCCGTCTCCCGGTCGGGCACGGTGGCGCCGCTGGCCTTCTGGTGACCGCCGCCGCCGTATTTCACCGCGATGGGGTTAATATTATATTTGTTGGAACGAAGCTCGCACAGAACACCCGCTTCCGTCTCCGTGAAGTTCACCCAAATGGAAACGCCCTTTAGATCTGCCATTGTATTGACCATTCCACGGGAGACCGTAAAAGTATCCAGTCCCAGCGCGTCAAATTCTGCCCGGTCGGTATAGATGTAGGCAACATTTTCGGCGGTAAACTGAATTTTCAGGATAAAGCTGGCTTTCAGCTTCTTGCTTTCAAAATCGTCGGCATAAAGGTCACGGAACAGTTCGTTTGTATCGATACCGGCTTCCATCAGCTTGGATGCCAAAAGAAATGTCCGGGCGGTAGTACCGTCATAACGGAAACGGCCGGAATCGGTGACCATACCGGTGTAAAGGCTCTTTGCAGCAAGGGGGTTAATGGTAAGACCGCTGTCTACCGCAAATTGGGTAACGAGACCGCAGCAGCTTTCAAAGGAGGTGTCCACCACTTCGTGCTCTGCGATCTGCTCGCAGAAAATGTGGTGATCCAGCCGCACTCGCTTATCCGCCAGCTTATAGCGGTCATCGCTGATGAGATGACAGACGGAGGTATCCAAAATAATAGCAAGGGCGCCTTCGTATACGCTGTCGGGGATCTCGTCCATTTGGGAATCCTCCATAAAGGAGAAGAAGCGGGCATCGTCACCCACCGCATAAACTGCCTTGCCGGGGAAATTCTCCAAAAGGATGTGCTTCATACCGATCTGACTGCCCAGCGCGTCACCGTCGGGACGGCTGTGCCGGTGGATGATAATGGTCTCATATTTGGAAATTGCCTGTAAAATATCCGTAAACATAGGGAAACCTCACTGTTTTCCTTGATTTTGCGCGTTATGTATATTGTTTCCGCACAATATGATAGTATATCATAGATTTATCCGTTTGACAATAAAAATCTATCAAAGCCTTCTCCAAAGCCTTCTCCTTGAGGAGAAGGTGTCAGCCGATCAGGCTGACGGATGAGGTGTTACGATATACAACATCCACCTCATCAGCCAAAAATCAAAGATTTTTGCCAGCTTCCCCTCAAGGGGAAGTCTTTGACCGGCGCAAACCCCTTCCCCAAAGGGGAAGGTTTGGGGTTGTCGAAAATAGGTGAAATTTGGCGACTTCCCGATGGGAAGCCGCTTGGTGCGTTGTAGGGAACGGATTTTTCCGTTCCAAAAAGGTGCGGTATTGGAATGCATAAATGCATTCCCTACGGTGTTATGCGACCATTATGAGGGTGAAAAAATGCGCTGTTTCGGGGTGTTTTTCTTGTTTTCGGCTGTTTTCGACGGGATCCTTCCCGTTCCTTGTACGGGTGCTTTATTCCGCATTTTTATGGTTTTTTGCAATTTTATCGCGATAAAATCACCGGTTTTCCATCCGTTTCCATAGAAATATCCAATATTTGTTCGATTTTTTTCATTTGACAAACAGATTTCGGAGTGCTATAATGCCGATGTTCTTCCGAGGGAAGAACAAAATTACGCGCCAAAGGCGCAAAAAAATGAAAAGGAGATTATCCCAATGAACAAGAAGAACAACCGCAAGGGCTTCACCACGGTGGAACTGGTTATCGTTATCGCTGTTATCGCTATCCTGGCTACCGTCCTGATCCCCACTTTCTCTAACCTGATTAACAAGGCTAATGATTCCAATGCTCTGTCCGAAGCAAACGCTGCCTGGAAGAATTATACCATTGAGCATGCCACTACCTTTGGCAATCAGACTGTTTACATTCAGGTTACAACCACCGACGGCACTGTTTACTTTGAAGCAAAAAATGGTCAGCTGGATGATGAGTACTCCAAGACCGCTCCTGCTGATGGCTCTATCGTAATTAAGTCTTCCAATTCTAACGGCAATATTGGCTTTGAGTGTGTCAATGATTGCGTCGACGGTAATGATACCGATACTAAGTGCGACATCTGCACTAAAAATGTCACTCCTGCTACCCCCTAAACTAATACATAAAAGCCCGGAGATTCCGGGCTTTTTTTGTTGCCTTTTTCGGGTCGAATGGGGTCGGTTTGACAAATAGGTGTACGGATGGTATAATGTCGGTGTTTTCCCCACAGACAGAAAGACAAAAGGAGCGCTTTCCCTATGAATAAGCGGAGCCGCCGCAAGGGCTTTACCACGGTGGAGCTGGTGATCGTGATTGCCGTCATCGCCATCTTAGCCACCGTCTTGATTCCGACTTTCTCGAATTTAATCGACAAAGCCAACGAATCTGCTGCCTTGCAGGAAGCAAACAGCATCCTAAAGTCCTATTTTATTGATAATGCAGCCGATGGGGTTGCAAAGCGAGATTTCTTCATCAAGGCGAAAGGTTACTATTTCCGGGTTTCCGATGGCAAGCTCCAAAAGGACGGCACGACCGCCGCACCCACCGAAGTTGGCACAATGATCGTTTCTTCTACCGCTGACGATCCCTACTACACAACCGAACCCATCACTGAGCCGGAAGAGGATAAGCAAAGTCCTAATGACACTCCCACCCACGACTACCCGTGCTATGATGTGGTGATTATCGATTATCGCTGCGATATTTGCGGCAAGCACGTACACGATACGGAAACCTACAATGCAAAGACCGGCTGGTGTCTTTTCTGCAAGCCCTAAATGTCAGCGCACAACCCTCCCCTTTAGGGAAAAGCCTCCCCTGTGTAAGGGGAGGTGGGCAAAATCTTCGATTTTGCTCGGAGGGGTTGTCAATCCCTCAGTCACGCTGATCGCGTGACAGCTCCCTTTACACAAGGGAGCCTTTCTCCTCGTACAAAAAAATATTGGCGGAGGGATTAATAATGCAATCAAAGCATAATAAGCAATTCGTTCCCTTCGCAAAACAATTGCGGAAAAATATGACGAAAGAAGAACGGCATTTGTGGTACGATTATTTAAGAAACCATCCCTCCCGTTTTTTCTGCCAAAAAGTACTTGGTAAATATATCGTTGATTTCTACTGCGCACAAGCAAAGTTAGTAATTGAATTAGATGGCTCTCAACATTATGAAGACGAAGAATTAATAAAAGATACTGAACGCACAGCCTTTCTTGAAGGCTATGGTTTAACCGTTATCCGTATTCCAAACAACGAAATCAATCGAAATTTTCGCGGTGTATGCGAATATATCGATGCAATATTAGAGGACACAACCCCTCCGTCAGCCTGATCGGCTGACACCTCCCCTTACACAGGGGAGGCTTTACTCACGGAAGCCTTATTTTCAGGAGGTATTTATTATGGTTATGTTTGATAGCGCGCATATTGGACTGCTCATTGGTACGGTGGCGTTTTTGGCCATCTCCACTTTGGTGGTTGCCAAGCTGCCCCGGGTGGGGCAGAATATTGCCTTTTTTATGGCGGCGGTCTACTGCGCTGCCGGCATTTTCTTCCGGTACGGAATGAATCTGTCCTTTGACGGCGGATTTAACTTCAAAACGCTAGCGACCCAAATGCTGCAGGTTTGCAATTTCAACTTTATTTTGGTGCTGCTGATGCTGGTACCTAAGTTTGAACTGGCGCGACAATATTCCGTATTTTTCTCCGCGGCGGCCGCCTGCACCACCTTTGTGTCCATTTCCAGCGCGTGGAGGAACTACGAATGGAACGACCTGACGGTGCTTAATTCTTGGTTTAACCATATGTTTGCTGTGGCGCTGCCCCTGTGGATGGTAGCTGCCCGGCGGTTAAAGCCCCAAAAGAAGTACATTCCCTGGGTTTTGTGCTTGGTATTTATCTACTTTACTGCCGCATACATTCTCATTAAGACCCTTACTGACTACGGCGTTCTTGCGCCGGGGACCAGCTTCTCCTTTATTTACAATGCGGACAAGGTGGGACTGCTGGAAATGCTGCAAGGCCTGATCCCCTACCCCTATTTCTATCTCTATCCTCTGTTCCCGGTGCTGGCAGCCTTCTTCTGGGTCTGGGCAAAGGGCTTTGAAAAGTACAAGGTAGAAAAATTCCATTATTGATATCGACCGACCTTCCAAAACGGGAGGTCGGCTTTTTATCGGTGCATTTTACGAGCAGCGCCTGTCATCCCGAGCGTAGTCGAGGGATCCGTTCCTAAAAAGAATACGGATTCTTCGACTCCGGGCTTACGCCCTCCGCTCAGAATGACACAGAAAAATGCAATTGGATTTTGTTATGTAAACGGTTGCATTTCCGAAAAAACCGTGATATAGTATTTGCAAAGCGACATATTATGCTGTTTTATTCCCGCTTTTTACGGCATAATAATTTACGAATCAAGGAAAGCGAGGTCCTACCATGGGCAGATTTTTTAAGTTCCTGTTTGCTTCCATTGGCATCCTCTTTCTGCTGGCACTCTTAGTCGTCGGTATTGCCTGCGCCCATTCCCTGACTTACCAGGTCCCCACGCAGGATCCCAAAATTGAAAACACCACCGGTCTTGTGCAAGCCAGCGGTCGGGCGCTCTACGATGCAAACGGTGATATCCTCCAGCTTATTGGCGTCAATGTAGGACAGATCCTTTTGCAGGAGGGTTGGATGAGCCCCTTTGCCACCGAGGCACTGAAAAACGAAGACGGCTCCTATGTGAAGGATGACGGTGACAACATTCAGTATCCTGAATTTACGGAAGCAGAGTTCCGCAAGGCACTGAAAGAGAATCCTAACCTCCAAGGCTACGATATTGACGAGCTGCTCCGGCTTTACTGGGACGCCTTTATGACCGAAGAGGATTTCCGGATCATCAAGGAGGATCTGCAGCTCAACACCATCCGCTTCCCCATTTATTACCTCAACATTCTCAACGAAGACCTGACCTTGCGGGAGGATGCTTTTTCCTATATTGACTGGTTTATCGAGCAGGCGGCAAAGAATGAGCTTTATATCATTTTAGACCTCCACGGTGCACCCGGCAGCCAAAACGGCTACGAGCACTCCGGTGAGCCCGGTCATGTTGCCGGTCTATGGACCAATGATAGCTATTTGGATGCCACCGCTTTGATTTGGGACACCATTTCCGAGCATTATACCAATGAACGCCCCGATTTGGGTAAATGGATCGCTACCTACGATCTCCTCAACGAGCCTACCTATACCTATCAGGGCTTCACCACCCGGGAGTGCTGGGACTTCTTCGATCGGCTCTATGACCTGATCCGGGATAACGGCGACCAGCATGTGATCACCATGTCCGGCTGCTGGGATTTCATCAACCTGCCCGATCCCAACGAATACGGCTGGAAAAATGTCCAGTATCAGTACCACTGGTACAACTGGCTCCACGAAACATTCACCTTCCCCATATTCTGTATTTACAAGGACTTTACGAACATCCTTTGTAATTATGATGTACCGGTACTCATCGGTGAATTTACTTTCTTTGAGAACAAGGACGCTTGGGCATCCGCCCTTAAGCTTTTCGATGATCGGTACTATTCCTGGACCATTTGGAACTACAAGACCGTAGTGACCGGTTGGTGGGACTCCTCCTGGGGTGTCTACACCTGCCAGCTCAAGTTCGTTACAGAATGGGAAGAGGTAAAGTGCAACCCCGCCACCTGCACCTATGAGGAATATGTGGCGGTGTGTGAGAAGACCCGGACAGAAAACTGCGTAACCGGTACACTGTATGAGGTCTTGCAGGAATACGCGAGAAGGAAATAAGGACAAACAAAAAATCGGCGCGCAATGCGCCGATTTTTTGTTGTGTAATGCACCGTAGGGAATGGATAAATCCATTCCCTACGAAATTATACGACGATGCAGTAGGCGGGACGGAAGACCCGTCCCCCACTGTTAGTCCTTTTTATAGGGAGGGTCTGTGGGGTAGATGCCCTCTAATTTCTGCATTGCCCGGGAGACGGCATCCTTGGAATTTTTCCAATCTGCGGCTGCGTTGCGGTAGTCGAATTTTGCCACGAACCAATCAAGGTCTTCCTTTACACGGGTGAGGTTTTCCTCGGTAATACGGAAAACAGTAGGATAAAACCATTCCCGCTGGGCCTTCCCTAACTTTTCCTCCGCCTGGCGGAGCAGCTGGGGGAAATGGCGCAGGCAGAAGCCCTTACTGCTTTCTACCTTTTGGCGAAATTCTTCGTCCTTAATCATATGGAAGAAGGTAGTATAGTAGCGATTCATATGATAGTCGATCCGCTGGCAAACAAGGCACTCCCCTGCCTGCTTTTCAAGTCGCTCCCAGTAAGGCTGGGAAGCGGGCGTTTTGCTGCCAAACAAGCTTTTTTTCGGTGGCATCACGAACTCCTCCATCTCTGCACGGAAGGACTTGAGAAGGCCCGCATAATGGGTCTGCAAAATGAGGGCACTGCCCAGGGCATTGCCATAGTCATAGAGTTTTTTCATATGTACGGGACAAAAGCCATATTTATCAGTCTCCGCCCGGGCATCCGGCTCCATATAGCTGGCGGAATTTCCTGCGATGGAGCGAATGGTGCTTTGCTCCGCCTTCCTCTCCAAATAGCAAAAGGGACACTCGTCCCCGGCATCAAAGGCATCGTTAACGGGAATGGTATCGATCTGCTGGCGCATAATATCCCCTCCTTTTTCTGTAAGTATAGCAAAAATTAAGGAAAAAGCAAGTATCCGGTCCCCTTTAGGGAGACCGGATATTTTTTACTTGCCGATGCTGAGGAAATCTGCCGGGGAGATGGATTTGTCATTTTGGGTCACGCTGAAGTGCAGGTGGTGACCGATGGCAGATTCCATCAGTGCTGTCTGTCCCACCGCGCCGATGGCCTGTCCCATCGTGACCGTATCGCCGGGCTTAACCGCCACATCCTCCGCAAGGCAGGCATAGCTGGTGGCATACCCATCCTCGTGGCGGATCACTACGGTCACGCCCATGGTATCGTCATCATAGACCGTATAGACCGTACCGTCTGCTGCCGCACAGACCGCCGTGCCTGCATCTGCCGCAATGTCCACGCCATCGTGGGTCCGCCAGTCCCTTGTGGTGGGGTTATAGGTCAGGCAGTCCATAGCATAGTCTACCACCTGCTGACCCTTTACCGGGGACGCGGTGACCGTCAGGCGTTTTTGGGGCTCGGTAGGCGATGTGGGATCGGTGGGCGCGGTCCCATTGGGGAGCGTAGCGCCACCGGTGGGATCGGTGGCAATGGCGGGAACACCGCCCGGTTCAGGTTCATTTACATTCTGGTAGTACAAATAGCCGGAAATCCCGATGGCAACCGCACACAGGATCAGGGCTATGTAGTAGCCCTTACCGGTCAGAATGTTGCCAAATTTTTTATTTTGCATATTTCAGCACCTCCGAAGACCATTATCACCACTTTTTCCATTTCTAAACCAATTTTCCATTTTTTAATAAATTTTTATAGCCTGCGGAATTGGGGATTTTTATTGACAAAATCCCCTTTGCAATGTATAGTCATAATTGTCAAAATATACACAGAAATGGGGGAGGATACATGTCCAAAGAGCTCATTCGACTCCAAGACCTGACGATGGAGTTCGACGGGGAACGGATACTTGATGGTATCAATCTTTATATCAACGACCACGAATTTCTCACGCTGCTGGGTCCTTCCGGCTGCGGCAAGACCACGACACTGCGCATCATCGGTGGATTTTTAACACCCACCTCCGGCGATGTACTTTTTGACGGTCAGCGCACCAATGAAGTACCCCCCTACAAGAGACAGGTCAACACCGTCTTCCAGCGCTATGCCCTGTTCCCGCACCTGGATGTTTATGACAACATCGCCTTCGGTCTTCGGGTAGCAAAGCTATCCAAAGCCGAAATTCAGGAACGGGTTACGGAAATGCTGGCGATCGTCGGCCTTAAGGGTTACGAGCACCGCCGCATCGATGCACTCTCCGGCGGTCAGCAGCAGCGTGTTGCCATAGCCCGCGCACTGGTCAACCGGCCTAAGGTTCTGCTCTTAGACGAACCTCTGGCGGCACTGGACCTGCGTCTGCGAAAGGATATGCAGAACGAATTAAAGCGTATCCAGCAGACCTTGGGCATTACCTTTATTTATGTTACCCACGATCAGGAGGAGGCTCTCTCTATGTCCGATACCGTTGTGGTTATGGACAAGGGCCGTATCCAGCAGATCGGAAAACCTGAGGATATTTACAACGAACCCAGAAATGCTTTTGTGGCAGACTTTATCGGCGAGAGTAATATTCTTGACGGCGTGATGTTAGAGGACTACAAGGTCCGCTTCTTCGGTCGCACCTTTAAGTGCCTGGACGCAGGATTCCAGTACAACGAGCCGGTGGATGTGGTCATTCGCCCGGAGGACATTGACTTTGTCCCCGTGGAGGAGGGCCATTTGGTGGGCACCGTTACCTCTGTGACCTTTAAGGGTCTCAATTACGATATTATCGTAGATTTCCGCGGCTTCAAATGGCTGATCCAGACCACAGATCATCAGCCGGTTGGCGCCAAGGTAGGCATTCGGCTGAACCCGGAGGATATTCATGTTATGAAGAAGAGTGAATACTCCGGTATGTTTGGTGACTACAGCTCCTATTCTGCTGAGTACGACGAGCTGACGGAGGATGCCGATGATGAAGAAGAATAAATCCATCCTTCTTAGTATTCCCTACGCCATTTGGATGCTGGTATTTACCCTCATCCCCTTGGGTGTGGTGGCATACTACGCCCTGACAGACCCCAGCACCGGCGAATTTACCCTGCAGAACATCCGCGACTTGGGTATGTTTCTGCCCACCTTGGGCATCTCCGCGGCTTACGCGTTTGTTTCTGCGCTGATCTGCCTGCTCCTGGGCTACCCGATGGCTTATTACATTGCCCATCGGACACCGGTAATGCAGAAGATCCTGTATATGCTGGTGATGCTCCCCATGTGTATGAGCTTTTTGCTTCGCACGCTGGCTTGGGTGGGACTGCTGGAGAGCAACGGCATTCTCAATTCCCTTTTAGGGGCGCTGCACCTAAAGCCCATTACCATGATCGGCACCCCCGGCGCGGTGATCTTAGGTATGGTCTATAACTACCTGCCCTATATGATCCTGCCCCTTTATGCCATAATCGTGAAGATCGATCCCCGGCTGATCGAGGCTGCGGAGGATCTTGGCTGCAGCGGCACCCAGGTATTCTCCAAGGTGATCCTGCCGCTGAGTATGCCCGGTATCCTCTCCGGCATTACCATGGTCTTTGTTCCGGCAGTCTCCACCTTCTACATTTCCCAAAAGCTGGGCGGTACAGATACGATGCTCATCGGTGATATTATCGAGCGGCTTTTCAAGTCCGCCGGCAACCCCAACCTCGGCGCAGCATTGAGCTTAGTGCTGATGCTGGTGGTGTTTATTTGCACCGGTGTGATGAACCGCTTCGGCGGTGAAGAGGAAGGCGGTGTGGTGGTATGAAAAAGGCCAACAAGCTCATCACCGTGCTGATCTTCATTTTCCTCTATATCCCTATGGCGGTGCTGATCATCGGCTCCTTCAATACAGGAAAAAGCCTTTCTCATTTCGAAGGCTTTACTCTGCAGCAGTACGCAGAGCTTTTTAGCGACAAGGATCTTTTGGCGCTTTTGGGCAACTCCCTGCTGATCTCCATCCTTGCCACTACCATCGCAACGGCCTTTGGCACCTTTGCTGCTGTGGGCATCCATAATCTGAAGCCCAAAATGCGCAAGGCGGTTATGAGCCTGACCAACATCCCCATGACGAACCCGGATATCGTCACCGGTATCTCCCTTTCTCTGCTATTCGTCTTTGTAGGTACAGGTATGCTGGGCAATAAGCAGAGCCTGAATTTCTGGACGCTGCTGATCGCCCATATTACATTTAGTCTCCCCTATGTGATCCTCAATGTAATGCCCAAGCTTCAGCAGATGAACCCGGCGCTTCAGGATGCGGCTATGGACCTCGGCTGCACCCCGCTGCACTCCTTCTTCAAAGTAACCATTCACGAAATTATGCCCGGCATTGTCTCCGGCGCGATCATGGCCTTTACTATGAGCCTTGACGATTTTGTGATCAGCTACTTTGTCACCGGCTCCGATTTTGTGACTCTGCCGGTCAAGATCTATTCGTTTACCAGAAAGCCCATCCATCCCAAGGTCTACGCAATGTTTACATTGCTCTTTACCCTGATCTTTGTGCTGATGGTGACCATGAATCTTTTGCAGCTACGCTCCGACAAGCGCAGACATACGCGCCGGACAAAAGCAGAAAGCCGGACAATGCGGATCTTCAAGCGGGTGGGCGCTATTGCCTGTGTGATGATCCTGCTTTTGGGTACGGTATTCCTCTTTGTGACCACCCGGAACAATAAGATCACCCTGAACATTATGAACTGGGGTCAAAACATTGCCGACGGCAGTGATGATACCTTAGACATTATCGCGGCCTTTGAAGCAAAATATCCCCATATTCAGGTCAATTATTCTGAGTACGCCTCCAACGAGGAGCTTTACTCCAAGCTGTCTAACGGCGGTCTTGTGGTGGACTTAATCATCCCGTCGGATTATATGATCGCCCGAATGATCAATGAGGATATGCTGCTGCCCCTGAATTTTAGTAATATCCCCGACTACAAAAATGTAGCGGAGACCTACAAAAATCAGGCATACGACCCGGAAAACAAGTATTCCGTGCCATATACCTGGGGAACAGTGGGTATTATCTACAATTCCAAGTATGTCTCCGAGGAGGATGTGACCGGCTGGGAGCTTTTGTGGAATGAAAAATATGCCAAGAAGATTTTAATGTTCGATAACTCCCGGGATGCCTTCGGTGTGGCTGCCTATAAGCTGGGCATTGATGTCAATACCACAGATAAAGAGGAGCTGCAGCGTTGTGCTGACGAACTCAAAAAGCAGCAGCCGCTGGTACAGCAGTATGTGATGGATCAGGTCTATGACAAGATGATCGAGGGCAACGCCTGGATCGCTCCCTATTATGCCGGCGATGCCATGATGATGATGGAGGAAAATCCCGATTTGCGGTTCTATCTGCCGGAAAATCAGAATTTTAACCTCTTTATCGACGCAATGTGCATTCCCACTTGCAGCGAGCAGCCGGAAGCCGCAGAGCTGTTTATCAACTTTATGTGTGACCCGGAAATCTCGGGCGCCAATATGGACTATATCTGCTACGGCTCTCCCATTACGGGCGCTACCGAATATATGGACGAGTACTTGGCAGAAAGTGAAATCATCTATCCTCCAGAGGAGGTTCTCTCCCGGGGTAGAAGCTATTCCTTCCTTCCCGGAGACATCACCCGTTTTGTGGAAAAACTCTTTATGAAGGTCCGCCTTGGCTAATAAGTAAAAATCCTCCTGACTAAGTTCAGGAGGATTTTTTGTGCGATATGCATTATACCTTACGCTTTCGCATGCCTACAAGATACCAGAAGATACACACTGCAAGATTGATAAAGTGCAAAGAAAGAAGTCCTATGTTTAGTACCGCATACATAACCTGCCCATTTTGGTCAGCTTCGTCGGTCGTAACTACGATTTCCCATTCTCCGTTCTCGTGTTTGAGAATATGTATCGACTCATATAAAATCGGGTTGTAGTAATATTGTTTGCCATCAATCTCGGCCCATTTTCTATTCGGATAGCCCAATTCATTGTGAGGGGGTGCGGGTGAATCACTGTAGCCTTCCTCATACCAAGCATCATATTCACTCTGCATATACGCAATAAATTTATCAGGATCATCAAATCTTTTGCGTTCTATGAAGGTGGATTCACTAACAGAAGAAGTGATAATGTAAGTCGCAAGCATAATAACTGCGAATACGCTTGCAAATATGATGCAGAGTTTGTTGATAAGCTTTGCATCTGCATTTGCTTTGACAACCACTTGCTCGTCGAGCCACACTATTTTTTTGGATATCAGCATTTTTAATACGGAAACCTTATACACACAGAACCCGATAAGCAAGGCAACGATAGCAGACAACATTCCAAACAAAATCCAAGACTCGAAAACAAGTCCGTAGTGGCTGTTATACGGAAGGAGTGCGATTGGCAGACAGAATGCGAAGGTCAGAAGTATTCCGAAGAATATCTTTACCGAGCTGAGCACCATATCCGTGTTTGCTTTTTTTATTTCCTCGGCGCGTTCTGCTTCTTCCTCGTCGACGAGCAATCTGAAGCTTACAGTGAAGCAGATCTGACATATCGTAGCTGCAACAAAAAACACGCTTGCAAGGCAGAAGCCAAGCAGACCTTCCGAGAAGCCAAGATTGCATATCATAGCTACAATAAGTCCTACGATGATAAGACCGATCGAGATAAAAGAAAGATTGGTAAATTTCTTCTTTCTGCTATGCAGCATCAGCTTGAACTGTTTGTCACTTTTGGCATTCTGCTTGCTCGCCATATCTTCCGATGCATCTACTTCTCTGTCAGGGTTATTACGCTCCCCGCGAAGAAGCTCATCGGTAGTAATGCCGAAGATCTCCGCGATCGCAGGTATCAGGGAAAGCTCCGGTGTACACTCATCCCTCTCCCAACGGCTGACCGTTTTATCTGAAACAAAAAGCTTCTCGCCAAGCTCTTTTTGTGTCATACCGTTTGCTTTCCGCAGAGCCGATATAAATCTGCCTATAGTCTTCTTTTCCATCGTAATGCCTCCTTGCATTTCGGATATCTCTTGCTGTCATTCTATCATTTCGTCAGAGAAAATGCCACCCCGAGACAAAGGAATTACTCCCGAAATGCGAGAATTACCTTATAATGTACCGACAGGCAGAACGACAGCCTATGTGCTCGCGGCACATAGGCTGTCGTTCATCATTTCTTGCTTGCCAAATATTCTTCTCTGCCAGATTCGTAGAGATTGTTGCCCTCGCTGTCGATGATGACAAACAGCGGCATATCCTCCACATAGAGTTTCCGCAGCGCCTCTGCGCCTAAATCTTCGTAGGCAATCAGCTCCGCGCTTTTAATGCACTTTGCCAGCAGTGCGCCTGCGCCGCCAATGGCACCAAAATACACGCCGGAGTACTTTTTCATGGCGTCCACGACCTCAGGAAGGCGGGCGCCCTTGCCGATCATCCCCCGCGCGCCCACAGACATCATTGTAGGGGCGTAGGCGTCCATACGACCGGAGGTGGTGGGACCGGCAGAGCCGATGACCTGACCGGGTTTCGCGGGCGTAGGGCCCACGTAGTAGATGGTAGCGTCGTTCGGGTCAAAGGGCAACGCCTCCCCCCTTGCCAAGGTCTCGCACATCCGCTTGTGACCGGCGTCCCGGGAGGTGTAGATGGTGCCGGTGAGGTAGACCATATCGCCGGCCTTGAGCGTCTTTGCCAATTCCTCAGTCAGAGGCAGCGTAATATGCTTTTCCATTTACAGCACCTCCGTCTTATGCCGGGTCACGTGGCAGTTGATATTGATAGCGCAGGGCATACCAGCAATGTGGGTAGGCAGAACCTCAATATTGAGACCGATGGCGGTAGTCTTGCCACCAAAGCCCTGAGGGCCGATGCCGAGGGCGTTCACTTTTTCCAACATCTCCGTTTCCAGTTCTGCGTAATAGGGGTCAGGGTTGTGGGTGTCCAGCGGGCGCATCAGCGCCTTTTTGGCAAGGAGGGCAGCCTTATCAAAGGTGCCGCCAATGCCAACGCCAACGACAATGGGAGGACAGGGGTTGGGGCCGGCGGCCTCCACCGTCTCCAAAATGAAGTCTTTAATGCCCTGCAGACCTGCCGAGGGCTTGAACATCCGGATGGCACTCATATTCTCACTGCCGAAGCCCTTGGGACCCAGAGTGATCTTCACATTCTCACCGGGAACGATCTCGGTGTAGAGCATTGCCGGAGTATTGTCCCCGGTATTGCCCCGACGAATGGGATCAGCAACCACACTTTTGCGAAGGTAGCCATTGGTATAGCCACGGCGAACACCCTCGTCCACCGCTTCCCGCAGATCACCGCCCACAAAATGGACATCTTGACCGATCTCCAAAAAGACACAGGCCATACCGGTGTCCTGACAGATGGGGACATTCTCTGCGTCTGCGATCTTATAATTCTCGATGATCTTATCGAGAACGCTTTTTGCAAAGGGGCTATCCTCCTGCCCATAGCAGCTTTCGATTGCGCATTTTACATCACCGGGCAAATGGGTATTTGCCTCGATGCACAGCCTTTCCACCACATCGGTGATGGCGGATACATGGATTTCACGCATAGTTTTTTCTACTCCTTTACAGAGGAATCATTCCAATAAACTGACAAGCCAGCACAACGCACACAAGGGCGAAGGGGTAGGTTGCCGCATAGGCAGAGGCCACATCGTCTGTTCCGGCAACCCGGATCAGACTGCCAAGGGCCGGGGTGCTGGTCATACCGCCGCAGATCGAGCCGAGGGTGTTGAGAATGTCCAGCTTCAGCACCTTTCGTGCGAAGAAATAGCCCACAAACATAGGCACTAAGGTAATGACTGCGCCCACCAAAAACAGCTTGATGCCGCCGTTTTCCGCAAGGCACTGTAAAAAGCCTGCGCCGCCCTCCACGCCTGCACCCAGCAGGAACAGCACCAGTCCCAATTCCCGGACAGCTTCTAAAACCGTCTTTTTCACCTTCAGGCTAACCTTACCTACTTTTCCAAAGTGACCGACGATCAGACCCAAAATCAGAGGACCACCGGAGGTGCCCAAAGAAAAATTGCCGATTTTCAGCTTGGCAAGGAAGATGCCCAGCACGATGGTAATGGAAAGAGCGCAGAAGCCCATACTGTCCAGCTCCAAGAGCTTTTTGCCCTCTGCTTTGGCTTCCACACCGGCAGCGGCAATAAATTTTGCCCGCTCTGCTTCCATATCCACCTTTAAGAGCTTGGGGACGATCTGCACAAACAGCACCACGCCCACAACACCGAAGATATAGGCGATGCTATAGCCGGCTGAAGCATTGCCGGGGGTCGCCACCGCTTCCTTGGCAGCGCCAAGGCCGGGTGTGCTGGTCAGGGCGCCGGAAAGCATACCTGCGCTTACATCCGAAGGAATGCCCAGCAGGAATACGCCTGCTACGCAGGTCAGGGCGCCGGCGGCAATGATAATCACACCCAAAAGAATATAGGACTTGGCGTTGACCTTGAAATTCCGGAAGAATTTCGGTCCTGCAATAAGACCCACCGCCGTAACGAACAGGATAAGACCCATATCCCCTACCACATCCGGCACCGTCACGCCAAAGTGACCGAATACCAGCGCCACCAGCAGAACGCCGGCAGAGCCCAAGCTGAGGCCGCAGACGGTGATCCGACCAATGGCATAGCCGAGAAACAAGATCACAAAAATAACAAACAGCTCACTACCGGTAACACTTTCCCAGTAGCTTTGTAACCATTCCATTTCCTTTTCGCCTCCGATTAGCGTTCGTGGCGGGCATACTTGGGCAGAAGCAGCGGAGATACGCCCGCTTCCGCGCAGCCCGCCTCTTTTAGCATTTCGGCATAGGCATAAATATGGTCTAAGTTGGGTGTTCCCAGCTCTACTTCCTTTGCCTTTTTAGCGGCAGCCTTACCGGCATTGCGGCCAAAGACGATGATGTCGAGGAGCGAGTTGCCCATCAAACGGTTACGGCCGTGGATGCCGCCAACGGCCTCACCGGCAACCAGCAGATTGGGGATTGCCTTGGTAAAGCCCTCGCCACCGATCTCCAGACCACCGTTTTGGTAGTGGAGCGTGGGATAGACCAGAATCGGGACTTTTCTCATATCAATGCCGTAGTTTAAGTACATACGCAGCATGGCGGGGATCCGCTTTTCAATCGTGCCCTCGCCGTGGAGCAGCTCGATCATAGGCGTATCCAGCCATACACCGCTGCCCAGAGGCGTATCTACGCCCTTGCCACTATCGCATTCACGAATGATAGCAGAGGCTGAAACATCTCTCGTTTCCAGAGGATGGGCATAGGCTTCGCCATCCTTATTCACCAGCATAGCACCCAAGGAACGTACCTTCTCAGTCACCAGTGCGCCAAAGATCTGGCTGGGGTAAGCCACGCCGGTGGGGTGATACTGGATGGTATCCTGATAGAGAAGCGGTGCGCCTGCCCGATAGCCCAAAATCAAACCGTCGGCAGTTGCGCCGTAGTGGTTGGAGGTGGGGAAATTCTGATAGTGCAGTCTGCCCGCGCCGCCGGTAGCGATGATAACGGTCTTGGCTCTTGCCACCAAATAATCACCGGTCTCCATATTTAAGAGTACCGCGCCGGCAGCCTGCCCCTTCTCGTCCTTGAGAAGTTCCACAGCGGAGGTAAACTCCACCACGGGGATCTTGCGGTTGATGACCTCATCCCGGACGGTACGCATAATTTCTGCGCCGGAGTAGTCCTTGCAGGCGTGCATACGCTTCCGGGAGGTGCCGCCGCCGTGAGTGGTGACCATCCGTCCGTCCTCGTCCTTATCGAACATAACGCCCAATTCGTTCAGCCACCGGATAGCGTCGGGCGCTTCCATAACCAATCTGCGCAGTAGCTCGGGACGGGCGGCAAAGTGACCGCCGCCAAAGGCATCCAAATAGTGCTGGGCGGGAGAGTCGTTTTCCTTGTCCGCCGCCTGGATGCCGCCTTCTGCCATCATGGTATTGGCATCACCGATACGCAGTTTCGTGACCACCATCACATTGGCGCCGGCTTCGTGGGCCTCAATGGCAGCTGCCGCACCTGCGCCGCCGCCACCGATAACCAAAACATCTACATCATAGTCGATCTTGGTAAGATCCACATTCACACCCAGCAGACGGCTGTTGGAGTGGAGCAGATTGGTAAGCTCCACAGGGGCTTTTTCGCCCTTATTGGGACCGATCTTGATCTCCTTGAAGCCTTCTGCCCGGTAGTCGGGGTGATAGGCTTTTAAGAGCTCACTTTTTTCCTCCGCAGTCATACGGCGGGGCTCTGTGCCCATACGCGCTGCGCGGGTGGCTTCTACCTTTTTAATAGATTCCAGCATAGTTTCTGTAAACATAGATTCCCCTCCTTACTTTTCAATGTCCCGGTGGTTATAAAGCTCCTGCAGTTCGCTGATGGGCTTTTGCATAACTGCCTCGATCAGATCGTCATGGGCACCGGCATTGATCTCCGCCACACGGGCATAGAGATGCTCGCTTTTGGGGGCAATGTACTTACCGGTGAGACGGCGCGCCAGCAGACCAACCATCGGATGACTGATACCGGCAGGGCAACGGACGGAGCAGCAGCCACAGCCAACGCAGTCAAAGGACTCCTCGGCGCACTTTTCCAGCTCACCCCGCTGGGCATAGGCAATGTACTGCATAACATTCAGGCTCTGGGTACAGGCCTTGGTGCAGGCGTTACAGCCGATGCAGGCGTAAATTTCAGGATACAGCTCCATCATCACTCTCTGATCGGCTTTGATCTCGTCCATAGAGTAGGTGCGCTTATCTGTGGGGAAGAAAGGAATAGACGCCACATACATTCCCTCCTGCACTTGGGTCTGGCAGGCAAGGCAGGTTTTGAGCTCATTGCTGCCCTTAATGCGATAGATGGTGGCGCAAGCGCCGCAGAAGCCGTGACGGCAGCCGCAGCCCCGGCTCAGGGTATAGCCAGCATATTCCATTGCTGTCATAATGGTCAGCTCTGCAGGGACCACATACCGCTTGCCGTAAAAATAGACATTTACCATATTTTCCATAGTCGGTTTTCTCCTTAATACTCGTTGGGCAGTTCATCAATTTCGTCAAATCGGAACACGGGACCGTCCTTGCAAACATATTTCGTGCCGATGTTGCACCGTCCGCATTTACCCACACCGCACTTCATACGAAGCTCTAATGTGGTATAGACCTGCTCGCTCCGGAAGCCCATTTCTTTTAGCCCCTGCAAGCAGAACTTGATCATAATGGGAGGGCCGCACAAAAGCGCTGTCCGGTTGGTATCGAAAGCCAGTTCCTTGAGATAGGAGGGAACGAAGCCAACATGGCCGTCCCAATCCTCCTGTTCCCGATCGATGGTTAAGTGCACATTGACACCGGGGACCTTAGACCAAACCTCCTCGATCTCCCTGCGCTGGACAAGATCGTCCATACTCCGGGAGCCGTAGAGAATATCGATATCTCCGTAATTTTCCCGATTGTCCAGCACATAATTGATGACACTGCGAAGCGGCGCAAGGGCGATACCACCGGCGATGAACAGGAGGTTTTTCCCCTTCAACTCGGTCTCCACAGGGAAATTGTTGCCGTAGGGTCCGCGGACCATAATTTCATCACCCACCTGCAGAGAATGCAGATGCTCCGTCAGCACGCCGCAGCGCTTGATAGAAAACTCCTGATACTCCTTATTTGTAGGGGAGGAAGTGATGGAGAACATAGCCTCGCCCACACCGGGTACGCAGACCATAGCGCACTGCCCGGGCAGATGCTCAAAAAGCTTACCACCGCCGGGAGCATTTACCCGGAAGGTCTTAACATCCGGGGTCTCTGTCCGAATGTCGGTGATAATACCCACCATTGGAATGAGGGTATCGCGCATAAAGCCGGGATTACAGGTACATTCGTGCATCAGGCTTCCTCCTTTCCAAAGGTCTTGATGACCTTCACGATATTTAAGTGACTGGGGCACTTATCCACGCACCGACCGCAGCCAACGCATGAGAACATCCCGTCGTTATTTGCCGGGAAATATGCCAGCTTGTGCATAAACCGCTGGCGGAAGCGCTGCATTTGGCTTGTACGGTTATTGCCGTGGGCCATCATTGTAAAATCGGAGTACATACAGCTATCCCAGCAGCGATAGCGTTGGATACCGTTTCCGGTATCGTAGTCCTTAATGTCGTAGCACTGGCAGGTAGGACACACGAAGGTGCAGGTGCCGCAGGCAAGACAGCCCTTATACAGCTCCTCCCACAAGGGAGAGTCGAAGTTGTCGTGGGCTGCGTGGGCACCCCACTTTTCAAGAGATAAGTCTTTAAGCGGCAGTCTCTCACAGATGGCGCGGATCTCTTCCTTTGCTTTCTCTACAGGCGCTTCCTCCGCCTCCTCTAAAAGATCAGAAAGCGCATTGGTAAGGCTTTCACCTTTTTCGGTCTGGGGCTGCCAGTATAAGTACTCTCCACAAAGCCAAGTAGCCACATCGCCCTCGGGCTGGGCGCAGTCGATCCCGAAGGTGCCGCAGAAGCAAGAGGTTTCCGGACGGCTGCAGGCAAGGCTAACCAAAATGCCGTGCTCCCGGCGGGCAGCATAATAAGTATCCACAGGGTTGGATAAAAACACCTTATCCAGCACACTTAGCGCCCGAACATCGCAGGCGCGGATGCCGAACACCACAAAGCTTTCGCTCTCCAGTTCCTCGGCTGTCAGCTTCAGCTTTCCCTCTTCCCTTTTTACGGTGTAGAGATTCTCACACTGTGGGAAGAACGCATCCTTGGGAGACTTAACAGTCTTTAAGGTATCGATATCCGGCTGGGCAGTCTCTGTCCAAACCGCGAAATTGGTCTTTCCGGCAGACTTTACCGGCAGGTAAAGGGTCTGCGTCTTGGCGATGGCTTCATAAAGCCGGGGCAGCTCGGATTTTTTGATTCTATGCATAGCTTAACCCCTTTCTGTCAAAGCGCCGGGCTCTGCATCTTCCTGGCTAAAACACACCAGCGGTGCCTTGGCATCCACATCTACACCGGCCTGATAATCGCCGTACAGCTCATTCATATCCTTAATGAACTTCCGGTTAAACAGGTGCAGCGGGATTCCCTGAGGACATACGCGGCTGCATTCACCGCAGTCGGTACAACGGCCTGCCACATGGAAGGCCCGGATGATATGGAACATCTTTTCTTCAAAAGTGGTGGCATTTGCCTTCTGTGCAGAGTCGAACTTAGTGCTGTCAAATACGCACTTGCGGCAGGAGCAGGCAGGACATACATTCCGGCAGGCATTGCAGCGGATGCACTTAGAAAGTTCGGCTTGGAAATAAGCGAACTTTTCCTCGGGGCTCATTTTTTCGATCCGCTCCACCTCTGCGAAGCGCTCCGCGTCCAAGGTGTCCACAGACTCGCCAATCTTTTCGTCAAAGATCCTATGCTCCTTGCCCTTACAGACATGGCAGCGCTCCAGCATTGCGTCTTTATATGCTACCTTCACATCCCCGTAAAGAGTCTTGACATTCAGCTCCTCGCCGCAATCCGGATAGTCGGCACCTTCTATATCCAAAATGCCGTCAGCCCCAATATTTTCGATCTTTAACTTACCCTTACAGCCCACACCGATAATATAGGCCTTTTCCCGGTCTATGCGGTGTTCCGCCAGCAGCTGATTGAAGCTATAGGTATCGCAGGGCTTCAGGAACACCAAGGTCTTCCCTTCCAGCTTGGAAGCTTCGATCATATACTTACTTAGATTCGCGCCGCAAAATCCGTTATACACAAAGTTTTCCAGCGCATCTGCGCTCTGGAAGAAAGCAGGCTCGGGGTCGTATACATGCTCGCCCTTGCGCCAGCCCAGTACACGGGCGACCTCGCCACACTCCAGCAATTCCTTTGCCCGTATGATCAGTTCTTGCATCTTATATCCCCCAATCTTACATTCGGTCCAAGGGATCGGATCTTTTCTACAAAGCTATTCATCGTCTCAGAGAACTTTACACCCTCGGCAGCAGAAACCCATTCTACTCTTGTTCTGCCATTTTCCACACCGATAAAGTCCAGCATGCTAAAGAGCATAGTCATACGGCGGCGGGCATAGTAGTTGCCGGTGGAGTAGTGGCAGTCACCGGGATGGCAGCCGCAGAGGATCACACCGTCTGCGCCCTTTTCAAAGGCACGAAGAATGAACATGGGATTGACCCGGCAGGAGCAGGGCACCCGGATGATCTTTACATCTGCCGGGTAGGCAAGACGGCTTGAGCCGGCCAGGTCCGCGCCTGCATAGCTGCACCAGTTGCAGCAGAACGCCACGATCACGGGGCGGAAATCTTCTTTATTTACCGACATATTGCATCCACCTCCGCAAGAAGTTGTCTGTTCGAGAAGCCCTTTAAGTCCATCGCACCGGAGGGGCAGGTAACGGTGCAAGCACCGCAGCCCTGACACAGGGCGGAATTGACCACTGCGATACGGCGCTCCTCACGGATGCCATGGTCGTTAATGAGCTTCATTTCGTAGGAAATCGCACCGTAGGGACATACATTTGCGCATTGGCTGCAGCCGTTACACATCAGCTCGTCAGCCTGGGCCGTGCAGGGATTGGTTTTCAGCTTATCTTTCGCAAGGAGACCGATAACCTTCACCGCTGCCGCACCTGCTTGGGCGACAGTCTCAGGAATGTCCTTAGGTCCTTGGCACACACCGGAAAGGAACACGCCTGCGGTGGGAGATTCCACAGGACGGAGCTTGGGGTGGGCTTCCGTCAGGAAGTTGTTGGTATCGATGGAAGCGGTGAGCATAGTCGCGATTTTCCGCACATCAGGGTTCGGCTCGATGGCGGTGGCCAAGACGACCATATCCGCTTTTTTGAGGATTTGCTTCTGATCCAGCAGATCAACACCCTGAACAAGCAAACTGCCGTCTGCCTGAGGAATGACCTTACCCACCTGACCCTTAATGTAATTGACGCCGTATTCCTCTACCGCACGACGGTAGAACTCATCAAAGTTCTTGCCGGGGGTACGAACATCGATATAAAACACCGTCACATTCACATCGGGGTATTTGTCCCGAATGAGCATTGCGTGCTTAGCGGTGTACATACAGCAGATCTTGGAGCAGTAGGGCTTACCTCGATCATCGCTGCAGCGGCTGCCCACACACTGGATGAACACGATCTCCTTGGGATGCTTGCCGTCGGAGAGGCGCTCCAAATGTCCCTTGGTAGGACCGGCAGCATTCATTACCCGTTCCAGCTCCAGAGAGGTGATCACATCCTTGCTCTGACCGTAGGCATATTCGCCGTATTTGTCCAGCTTAATGGTATCAAAGCCGGTGGCGACCACGATTGCGCCGTACTGCTCGGTAATGATCTCGTCCTTCTGTGTGTAATCAATAGCGCCGGCCTGACATACCTTCTGGCAGACGCCACACTTGCCGGTCTTAAATTTGATACAAGCCTCCGTATCGATCACCGGTACATTGGGAATCGCCTGGGCAAAGGGTGTATAGATTGCGCTGCGGGTATTCAGGCCCCGGTTAAATTCGTTGGGGGTTTTCTTAGAGGGGCACTTTTCCTGACAGACACCGCAGCCGGTACATTTGGCAATATCCACATACCGTGCCTTCTTGCGGATATCCACTGTAAAGTTACCTACAAAGCCGGAGACCTTCTCCACCTCGGAATATGTATGGATGGTAATATTCTCGTGGGCGGCAGCCTCCACCATCTTAGGCGTCAGGATACAGGCGGAGCAGTCCAGCGTGGGGAAGGTCTTATCCAGCTGGCTCATACGGCCGCCGATGGAGGGTGTCTTTTCCACGATGTCCACCTTATAGCCTGCCTCGGCGATATCCAGCGCAGTCTGAATACCGGCAATGCCGCCGCCGATGACCAGTGCCCGCTTGGTGACCTTACTTTCGCCTGCCTGTAAGGGGGCATTCAGATGAACCTTTGCCACCGCGGCACGCATCAGGATAACTGCCTTTTCGGTGGCCTCAGTCATATCCTTATGGATCCAGGAGCAATGCTCACGGATGTTGGCAATTTCCACCATATAGGGGTTAATGCCCGCAGTTTCCGCGCATTTGCGGAAGGTAGCCTCATGCATTCTGGGCGAGCAGGAGCAGACCACGATACCGGTAAGACCTTTTTCCTTGATCGCTGCAGCAATTCGGGACTGACCGGCCTCACTGCACATATAGGGATAGTCCTCTGCGTGGACAACGCCCTGCTCGCGCAGTGCCATTTGGGCAACTTTTTCTACATCTACCGTTGCGGCAATGTTACTGCCGCAATGGCAGACAAATACACCAATTCTTTGCATACGCTCACCTCCGGTATTTTCTAAATGCAGCCATCAAAAGCTGCTGGGGTGTCTCCTCGTCCAAAAGCGCAGGAATCTCGTCCGGAGTAAGGAGAGATTGATTCCGCTGACGGACAAGCAGCTGCCGAGCGGCATCCACCAGCTTCCCGGGCTCCACACCTCTGGGGCAGCGCTCGATACAAGCAAAGCAGGCAAGACACTTTTCGGCAGACTTTGAGGAAAGCAAAGCTTCGATATTGCCGGATACCACATAGCTTACAAACTGATGAGGCTTGATGTCCATCTCATTATAGGAAGGGCAGGAGGCGGAGCACTTGCCACACTTCATGCACTTTAAGGGATTGACACCGGAAATCAGCCGAATTTCTTCACATTTATTCACTTGGCATCCTCCTTTACACCCAAGGCTTCCGCAAGCAGCTCGGTGAAATATACCACAGGCAGCGTGTTTGACCGATTTAAGTTATACTTACACAGAGGACACGCCGTCACCAAACAGTCCGCCTGATGGTCTGCGGCATCATTTACGATCTTCCCGCAAAGCGCATCCGCCTTTTCCTTATCCTTGATGCTTATGTAGCCGCCGCAGCACTCATTGCGGTAGGCATAGATCACCGGCTCTGCGCCGAGAGCGCGGATAAAGTCCTCCAAAATGGTGGGGTTTTCCGGATCGTCAAAGGCCATCACCTTACTGGGCCGCAGCAGCAGGCAGCCGTAGTACGCACCGATCTTCCGTCCGGTCAGGGGATTGACTACCTTTTCTCTCAATGTATCAAAGCCCACCCGGTCGCGCAACACCTCCAAGAAGTGGAGCACCTGGGTCTCACCCTTATACGGAGTCTCCAGCGCCATATAATTGTTGGCGCGGGTCTGGACATCCGGTACATTTTTCATATCGTCATTGACACGCTTAAGCACATGGTAGCAGGCAGAGCACACCGCCACAAGATCCTGTCCCTTCTGCTTTGCTGCATCCAGCGCGCGGACGCTGGGTAGCTTACTGGCGATCTCGTCCGTGCCCAGCGGATATACCCCACCGCAGCACTGCCACTGGGGAAGCTCCTCCAGTGTAAAGCCCAAAGCCTCCGCAGAAGCCCGGGCATATCGGTCTAAGTCCTTTGCCTTGTTTCTCAGCGTACAGCCGGGATAATAGCTATATTTCATAATCATCACCCTTATCAAAAAATCTGCGCAGCCTGTCATTGTGCGCGGCAGCTTACAAAACGCTCTGCCTTATTCGGTAATTTATTATAGATAAAAGTTTATCAACTTGCAAGCCCTAATATGTTTTTTTCCCTACATTTTTATTGCGCGGCCCCACTATTTTTCCAAAAATGTTATAAAACGGTATGAGTCTCTCTGCTCATACCGTTTTGTAATCAGCTTCTACTGTTTTTGTTGTCATTGCGAGGCGCTTGCGCCGTGGCAATCCCCCGGCACAATCTATATCATAAGGACAACTCCATAGTCACGTGTGGAATGCCTTCCTCCAGATAATCGTCGGAGGTAACGACAAATCCCAGCTTATCGTAATAGCCCTGAGCGGTCTTTTGGGCGTGAACGACGACCTTGCTTACGCCCAGTTTTTCCCGGATATAGGGCAGCGCCTCGGTCATTAGTTTCGTGCCGTAACCCATACCGTGGGTGATAGAAAGCACTCTGCCCACCTTGGCGATCCCCTCCCCTGCCTGAAATGCCCGCAGGTAGGCGAGGACCTTGCCATCCTTCTCCAAAAAGCAGTGGAGTGCCTCATAGTCCATCCGGTCAAAATCCTGGCAGATAATATGCTGCTCTAACAGAAAGATCTCCGTCCGGGACCGGACGATCTCGTAAAGCTCCCTTGTGGTCAGTTCCTCAAAAAATTTCACTTGCAACTTCAATTTTATGTATCTCCTTATCTTGTGATCGCATTATTTATACTACGGTCAATTATAAGTATAACAGGACATATGAAAAGGGAAAAAATATATATGCGCACCCAGCTTTTCCACTCTTCTACCACAAATTTTGCATTGTAGCACTCCTTTTTCATTCGTACGATCAACGAAATAGCTGGTCTCTTAATCACAATATAATTTTTGTCATCAACCCAAACGCACAGATGTTGCGGATCTCCACCATATCTGGAGCGGCCAACCGGCAGCTGCAGCGAAACATACTTCACCTGTGCAAGCGAAATCCTGCGTTGCTGTACACGAAGCTCACCGTCTCCCACCACAGCCTGCACCTTTGAAAATGCCTTTATGATAAGTGCCGGTACCATAAACACCGCAAGCATAATACCTATATATGCGCAAAACAAACCGCCATACCCTATACTGCTCTTGATAGACTCTCCTTGAAAATAGAAAACCAAGGCTATTCCCGGTGCCATAAGAACGAGCCCTACGAAAAGCAGCACCATGCTGATCCCATATGTAGGCTTATAACTCTTTTCCATTTGCCGTTCCTCACTTTACATTTCTCTTAAAGTTACCAAACACTTCATTGACCTTTTGGAAGCTGGCAAAGGTGCCCGGATGGCTTTTGATGATCTTCATCATCTCACCGATCTGCCGCTTATTGATGATGCACACCAGCATATGCTTGTCGGTATCGGAGTACATACCGTGAACGCGGATCTCAGTAACACCGTGCTTCAGGCGCATCATCAGCTCCTCTGCCAGTTTTTCCGGCTCACTGGTCACGATCTCAAATTTATAGCCATTTTTCACACCGCTAAGCCCGTTATCCACGATGATATTGGCAATAAACAGGTTCATCAGCGTACACACTGGCGGGGTGATCTTCATTCCGTAGACGAAGAAAGCGATCAATACCACGCAGGAGTCCATAATAAAGGAAACATAGGCAATGTTTATCTCCGGTCTTGCCTTTTTAATAAGGGCGGAAATACCGTATGTACCGCCGCTGGCGCCGAATCTGCGTAGCATCATAGAGAATCCAAAGCCGGAGATCACACCGGTAATGACGCAGGCAAAGACGATGTTAAAATCCTCTGCGTTATTTTGTAAAGAATATGCTTTTATGCCCATAAAATTATAAATATCAGGAATAAAGGATTGCACAAGTATATAAATGCTCAGTATAACGCCAAGCTTGCGGTTTACATACCGGCTCACCAAAATAAAGATAGGCAAATTAAAGGCGATCATCAGCACAGACCAGCTGATCTTATCCCCGAAAAAATGATAGGTAATGGTGGCGAGACCGCCCACACCGCCCGGTGCAAAGCCGTTGCTGTTCTGAAACAGATGATAGGCAGAGCCGACGATGGCACCGGCTACAACGGCAGTCAGAATATCGAGTAGCCACTCTTTTATTCGATCGGTTTTCTCCATTTTTCTACGCTCCCCGCGTCTAAATATGCCGTTATTATAATACATAGAAGATCAAAATGGAATAGCCTTTCTATATCCCGATGCAGGTTTTTCTTGGAAATGCATACAGTTGATTTTCTCTATGCGCGATGGTAAAATAAAAACAACTTTTTTATGGAGAAATGCATATGACAGATTTTCAGTACATCACCCTACGGCAGCAACCGGAGCTTATACAAACGGCTGCCAATTGGTTTCACAGCAAATGGGGCGTGCCGGTAGATGCCTACTTAGAATGTATGGAAGCCTATTTACAAGGCGAAACGGAGCTTGGTTGGTTTCTCTGCTTGGACGGCACGCAGATCGTTGGCGGTCTCGGTGTGATTGAAAACGATTTCCACGACCGAAAAGACCTATCTCCCAATGTCTGCGCCGTTTATACAGAAGAAGCATATCGGCGCCGTGGCATTGCCGGAAACTTACTCAATATGGCGGTGGAGGATCTGCGTCAAAAGGGCATCTCCCCTGCCTACTTAGTCACCGACCACACCGGCTTTTACGAACGCTACGGCTGGAAATTTCTCTGTATGGTCCAAGGCGACGGTGAGCCGGATATGACGAGAATGTACATACACAGATAAGCGAAAAATAGGAATTTTGCAGAGAACGGAGGCGGTGAAGTGATGACATTTATTGGCATAGCAAAGGTTTTTGATTTAACAGACGAACAGCAATATGAAACCATCGGTCAATTTTGGGACGAGATGGCTGCGCTTTACGGCTTAGAGAACTTAAGGGGTCTGGGGTATGCGTGGCGCGGCAACACCATCTCCTATGCCATCGGACTAAAGGACGGAGATATCAAGGACCACAATGTGTGTATCCCATTGCCTGATGACGGTTGGCTGACAGCAAAAGGGCAAACAGATTGCCTAAAAACGATCTATGACGAAATATATCAAAGCGGCAGGCTGCAATACGAAATCGAAACATTTTACGAAAACGGCACATGCGAGATCCGCTATTACCGTACAAAGTAACCCTTCTAAAAGCCGGCACCTACAGATGGGCGCCGGCTTTTTGTGTTATTTGAACACCGTAGGGGACGGGTTTCCCGCATAAGCGAGAGGCGAAACGCCTTCCCTACTGTTTGACAAGGCAAACAGCGGATTCAACGGTTGTTTATGTGTCCAAACAACGCACTCAATGTTCACATGCTCCGTTCATAAATTTACGCACCGCTTCAATTGCTTCGGCAACACTTTCGGGATGCCAATGGGTATAGTTTCCATCAGGATTATAGATGTCGAAAATAATATCCAATCCATTGTCATATAACTCAAATTTACCTGCAGAAGATTCACCACTCAGGACCGGAATCTCATAATCATAAGCAGGCTCCATATTAAGAACTACAGGATACACATCTTTCAACTGTTCATATACCGCTGCTGGGTCAAGCCTTTCTCTCCGTGCGATATATTCGTTAATTCTTCGTTGAAATTCATAAATATCCATATCCTTATTCCTTTCTAATTAATGTAACCACACTTTCCACAGTTGTCCCTTTAGGTAGGGAATCTACCAATGTGATTGATAAATTGGAACTTTTCTATTAGGCTTTAATCCATCGGATATTCTTTTTATATGACGAAGCAGCTACTTCCATGCACTTCTCAATACTACTATCAAGCCAATCGCTGACTACCGCATAATTCTCATTACAACAAAACAA
>SVLR01000066.1 GCA_015067785.1 Oscillospiraceae bacterium | reverse complement strand
AGGGTAAGCTCCGGGAAGAAAACTGGGCCCGGATCTGGTGGGTGCGACCGGTAATAAGCTGGATCCGCACCTTTGCCATATTTTCCGTCTTTGCTACGGTCTTATAGGTAAGAATTGCCTCCTGCACACCCTTTGCCGGCTCTGTAACCACATAGGTCTTTTTCTCCTGCTTGTTGCGAAGGAGCAGATCCACAAGCCGGTCTTCGTCCTTTTGCGGGATACCGTGGACAACCGCCATATACTCCTTTTGGAAGCTGTCCTCACGGATCTGTCGGGAAAGTTCGGATGCAGCACGGGCATTTCTCGCCAGCACCATAAGCCCCGAAACCACCCGATCCAAGCGGTGGACGGTACGGATATTCTCCGTTCCCAAAGCCTGCCGCAAGCGTTCCGGCATACCCCCCGGCTCGTCGGTAGAAAGCACGCGAGGCGGCTTGATGGCAACCACAATATCTTTATCCTGATATAGAATTTCCATAGTCCCCTCCTACTGTTTTCCTTATGATAGCAAATTATTCTTCCCTTTGCAAGAAAAAACCTTCCCCTTTGGGGAAGGTGGCAAAAATCTTTGATTTTTGACGGATGAGGTATAAACCTCACCCACCGCTACGCGGTCCCCCCTCCCCAGAGGGGAGGGTTATTGCCGCTCGTTATTTCGTTTCCTCTTTGACGATTCTATGCATCTCGTCCCACTTGCTTTCCATATCGGAAACCAATTTAAATTGGGTACGGGCGCGGTCTAAATTCTGACCGTCTCTGTGGATAGCAAAATAGTTATCCCCATCCAAGTAGTCTGTCAGAAACCGGACACCGCATTCCATCGTCATAGTCTTGGCACCCAAGGGCATATACTGGAGTTCCTTTTGGGTAAGTCCCGGACAAGCTTTTATATAGCCCCGGGTAAAGACCCGAAAAAGGTTCAAATCCATTTCTACCTTGGAGAGGTCTTTTTCGTCCTCCGCTGCAGTGGCCGCGCCGAAACGGATCGCATCGCCGTAGTCATACAGACTGGAGCCGGGCATTACGGTATCCAAATCGATGACACAGAGGGCTTCCCGGGTCTCAGCATCGAGGAGAACATTGTTGAGCTTTGTGTCATTGTGGGTAACACGCAGAGGCAGCTCACCGGTTGCAAGGGCATTTTGCAGGATGGACATCTCCTGCTCCCGAGCAAGGACAAAGTCGATCTCCGCCTTTACATCCTTGGCACGGTCCATCGGATCTCGCTGCAGGGTCTCTAAGAAAATACGGTAGCGGTCCGGTGTGTTATGGAAATTGGGGATGGTCTCGTGGAGCTTGTCCGCGGGAAAATCAGAGAGCATTTGCTGAAATGTACCAAACCCGATGGCGCTCTGGTAAAAGTCCTCGTCCCCTTCCGGTGTCTGCAGGCAGATAGAACCTTCTGTAAATTCGTTGACACGCCAATAGGTTGTCTGGGCATAGACATAACTGTCCCCGCTGTGGGTCTTTACCAGCGCCAAAACGCTCCGGGGATCCTCCGCTTTCTTCCGCAGAAATTCCGTAACTGCGGTGATATTTTCCATCAGCGCTGCCACATTCTTAAAGGTGTTGTGGTTAATGCGCTGTAGGATGTAGCGATGACCGCTGGTAGTTGTGACCAAATAGGTATTGTTGATATGTCCGCAACCGTAGGGCTCGCAGGAAATCGGCTCTCCGTCCAGTTGGAAGCACCGGAGAATACCAAAAAGCTTTTCGTCCATAAGCTTAAACCTTTGCTAAACTCTTTAGGGTCTGCGCAAGATCTGTCTGCTCCCAAGGCTGATCGTCTACACCGAAATGACCTTCCAGCGCAGTTTTGCCGTAGATGGGGGTGCGTAAATTCAGCTTGCGGATGATGCCGGCGGGGGTCATATCACAAGTCTTTCTAAGTAGCGCAGTCATTTCCTCGTCAGCGATCTTTCCGGTACCGTAGCTGTCTACTCGGAGAGAAACCGGCTCAGCAACACCGATAGCGTAAGCAAGCTGCACCTGCACCTGAGACGCCAAACCGGCGGCTACCAGGTTTTTCGCCATATAGCGTGCCATATAGGCTGCGCTTCTGTCCACTTTCGTGGGATCCTTGCCGGAGAATGCGCCACCGCCATGGGAGAAATAGCCACCGTAGGTATCCACGATGATCTTTCTGCCGGTAAGACCGGTGTCGCCGTTGGGGCCGCCGATGACAAAATTGCCGGTGGGGTTAATATGAATGTGGGAAACGCTTTCCATAGTGAAGCCGTATTTTGCCAGCACAGGCGCAATGATCTCTTTTTTGATATATGCCCGCAGCTCCTCAAGGGAGATTTCTGCGCTGTGCATCACCGATACGACTACGGTGTCAATCCCCAGCACATTGCCCTTTTCGTCGAACTCTACGCTGACCTGCGTCTTGCCGTCAGGACGGATAAAATCCTTTTCGTTCTTTGCCTCGGTCAGGCGGTTAGAGAGGGCTCTGGAAAGGGCAATCGGCAGCGGCATTAGCTCAGGGGTCTGAGTACAAGCGCCACCAAACATCATACCCTGGTCGCCTGCGCCGCCAACGCTGTCGTTGGTACCCAGCGCAATGTCCGCAGACTGGGTGTGGATCTTGCAGAGGATCTCTACGGTCTCCGCACAGAAGCCCTCACCCTCCCGGGTATAGCCGATCTTACGGATGACCTCCCGGGCAACGGCGGCATAGTCTACCACCGCCTTGGTGGTGATCTCACCGCAGATGACGCAGAAATCAGTAGTAACCATGGTCTCACAGGCTACACGGGAGCCGGGGTCTTGCGCGAGACAGGCATCTAAAATCGCATCGGAGATGCTGTCTGCCACTTTATCAGGATGACCGCAGGTCACACATTCGGATGTAAATAATCTTTTTTCCATAATTCTATTCCTTTCGACAAATAAAAATACGCACACCGAAGATTCGATGTACGCTTTTTTATCGAATCCTCATCTCTCGTTGCCGTCGGATTTGGCACCACACTTTCGTAGGTTGCCGGGTTTCATCGGGCCGATCCCTCCACCGCTCTTGATAAGGCTGTATGCATTTTTCCTCGGGTATCTTATCATATTTTCCCGATTTGTCAAGTTTTTTGTTCACAATCTCTTGTAGACTTTTTGGAAAAAAGCTGTTATATTTATGGCAGATACAAAAGGAGATGATCTTTTTTGAAGAAATTACGGCAAAAATTTGAACGCTTTTGCTACAAACACCGCAACAAGGGCATTCCCAACCTGATGCTCTATGTGGTGATTGGCAACGCCATTGTCTATTTGATGAGCGAATTTGCAAACAATGACATCCTACTCCTCTCCCTCTGCTTTGACCGGGGACTGATCCTGAAAGGAGAGGTTTGGCGGCTTATTACCTGCGTATTTACCACTGTTTTCGATTATGGAAATATTCTCTTTGTTGTCGTTGGTCTTTTCTGCTATTACACCTTAGGCAAAGCTATTGAAAACCGCTGGGGTACTTTCCGGTTCAATCTCTTTTATTTCTCCGGACTTGTGATGATGGAAGCTTTTGTGATGATCTTCGGCAGCTTCTTTAACCTTGCCCCTTATTCCTTTTATGATATGGGCAGCTACCTGAATTTGAGTCTGTTTATCGCATATGCCACGCTTTATCCCGATACCCAATTTTTGCTCTTCTTTATCATCCCGGTGAAGGCTTGGATCTTCGCGCTGTTTGATCTGGCACTCACCTTGCTGGATGTGCTGAGTATGCCCATTTATCTCTTCCCGCTGAATCTGTTCCCGCTGGTTGCCCTTGCCAATTACTTCCTGTTCTTCGGGCGGGATGTTCTCAACATCATCCCCATCTCCTGGCAGGCAAATGCCCGGCGGCTGTTCCGGGGTAAAAAAGCCAAAAAGGGTGGTCCCAAAGTCGTCCCCTTCCCCACCGCCGGCTCTTATGAGGCAACCACCGCCACCGTCAAAGCGCCCTACAATCACAAATGCACCATCTGCGGTCGCACTGATGTGTCCCATCCCGACTTGGAATTCCGCTACTGCTCCCGCTGCAAGGGCTTCCATTGCTACTGTGAAGACCACATCAACAATCACGAACACATCGAGTAATTATAAATTACAAATTAATTGTCCATTAAAAAGCCCTGACCGAAATGGTCAGGGCGTTTTCTTAGTTCTTGATGGGATGGTGGAAATCAGGGGTATTGTCGGTAATAGGCAGGAAGGTATAGCCGTTATCCAACGCCCAAACGATAAACTGCTCAATGACCTGCATAGAGCTTTTCTGAATAT
>SVLR01000023.1 GCA_015067785.1 Oscillospiraceae bacterium | reverse complement strand
AGATGAGCCCCTCAACAGCCTTTAGTTGTGTATATTTTCGTTTCTGCATAACAATACCCCCTGTGTAGTTATTATCCTACACAGGGGGCCTTTTTGTCTATTGTCCAGTTTTACTGGTTCGGTGCAAACCGAATGGCTTTTCAAATCCCTCTCACATAACAAAAAATATCCATCCCTTATGGGATGGATATTTTTTGGCGGAGTGAGAGGGATTTGAACCCTCGCGTGGCTTTTGACCACCTACTCCCTTAGCAGGGGAAAACAGCCGCCGTATTCTGGATTTTACCGTTGTTAAACGGGGAATTTTGTTGCAAAATGCGTATAAAATGCTAACTTTCGCTAAAAGTGCATACGCAATAAAACGCAATATGATTTACTACACCATACAACGGTTTCCAGAAAATGTCAAGAGTGTTTATATAGTCATATCTGTATTTGGCGGTCTTTTTGTCGTTCCTGCAGGATCACTTTTCGCTCTGTAATGCGATCCGCAGCAGTCGTTTGATCTCGGATTGTTTTTGTTTTCCATCCAGTGCTGCCAGAATGTCGGCATCTGTACGGTTGTTGAGCTTGAGGCCAATAAAGGTAGTGTTCTCCTTCATCCAGGCCTTTTTTGCTTCACTATCAGCTATTGACTTCTACCCCCTTTTGTGTTATTATTCATATACAACTTTGGGGGAGTGCTAGTCCCCCAAAGGGGCAAGGCTGTCACCCGAGTGCTAGTCGGGAAGGCGGTCATCGAGAAATAGTGAAATGCCGATCTCTAGATTAGCTCTAGGGATCGGCATTTTTTATTTCTGTCGTGCAATAAGTCCAAGAGCTTCTTCGACAGACCAGCCAATCCTGATTCTCGAACGAACAGTATCATATTCACAATTATACTGCCGGCACCAGTCTGATAATGTTTTTGTTTGCCCGCTTATTGTGATAAATATGTTATTACTTTTGTTGCTGTTTTGCACTTTTTTTGAAACCCATCGACAGTTATCAGGAAAATACCCCATATCATTGTCAATCCGGTCTATACTTAGGTCCTCCCGATAGCCATTTGTTATAGCCCAATTATAGAAGACTTCAAAATCTTGCGTCCATCTGTCGTAAATAGTAATACCTCGGCCTCCGTACCGATGAAAGTCTGAATCGTTCTCATTTAGGCAACGTTGTTTCATATTGGTCCAAATCAGGTAAAGTCGTGTTCCAGATAATCCATGTGTCTGCCTGCCAAATGTTTTATGGCTTTGTCGACAACCACAGCTCTTGGAACGGCCAGCTCTAAGTTTTCTACCTTCGATGTTCTTTATCACTCCACACTCGCATCTGCAGAGCCACTGTGATTCATGTTTCCCGTTTGGTCTTATATGATTCTCAACTCGTTGAATCACCAGAAGCTGTCCAAAACGCTGCCCGGTTAGATCAATTGTTTTACCCATTTGATTCACCTCCGTCGCCTTGGCAATAGAGATCGATAGCTCCATGGAGTTTGTTTACTGCAGCAAGCGTAGGAGAAATATCAATATGAACATATTGCTCAGTGGTACTAAATCTGCTGTGTCGCATAATCCGTTGGATAAGGTTCGGATTGACATTCTCCAGAGCAAGGGTGCTGGCAGTGGTATGCCGAGCTGAGTAGGGTGGCAGTCGTTTGCACCCAGCTCGCTCCAGGGCGGAGTAGTACAAATCATAAAACCTATCTTTGTTGATATGCAGCACTTTATCTCCATTGCTATGATCGCACAGATCTGCAAGCACCGGGATAATGCAATCTGCCAGGACGATCGGCGTTTCTTTGCGGACTTTTGTTTTTCTGCCTGCCCCGGATATGATTTTATGTTCCCAATCAATTTGATCTTTCCGAAGACCTAATAGTTCCGACGGCATGCACCCCGAATAAATCATCAGGAGAATATTACCCGTAAAGGTATTGCCGGCGAGATAATCGTTCCATAACTTGGTAATGTCTTCTTGCGTAAATGCCTCGCGCTCCTTTGCGTTAAGGGGAGGTAGTTCAATATATTCTGCTAAGTTGACGGTGACAAATTGATCTTGAATAGCCAACTGATACAATTTTGACAGAGTATCGCGAAGATCCCTCGCAGGGTAGTACGTGTTTGCGTGGCTGTCCACAATCTTCTGTAAATCACTGACTGTCAGTATATCGATATTAACAAAGGTTTCACTTTCGATTTTACGCCACACTATAGAGTACTTCTCCTTCCGGGAGTCGGATAGCTTATCGTACTGTTTGGAGTTCTGGAAGCGGTACCAGAGATCGTTGATTGTGGGCGTAGATCTGCAGCGATCCTGCCGGAGTATAGGTATATACTCAAGTGCTTCTTTCTTGGTCTTGAAGCCGCCTTTTGTCCGGCGCACCGGCTGGGCTTTTCCATCCTTCAGCTTATAACCGAGAACGACGGCGGCCTCCCAGGTCTTGCCGCGCTTATAGGCAGATCCTTCGCCTTTGCCCCGGCGGATCGCTGAACGACCGGTGCTGGTGGAAACTTGCTTTTTACCACAGATGTGGCAGAAGAGGGCATTTTCGGGTAAAGAAATGCCGCATTTTATACAATTAGACATAGTTCCTCCTTGATTTAGTGGAGGACCTATGCTATAATAAATATGCAAAGTTCCTCCATTTGACGGTGGGTGAATTTTACGCAGCCCTCAAGGTGTTGGCGCACCTTGGGGGCACTCTCTTTTTTGCTCCGGTACTACGGTACCGGATTTTTTTGTTTTTAGGGGGTATTCTCCGGATCGGCATCTGACCGAGATAGTTCTACAGGTCCATCAACTCCCGGCATTATAACAGGCGAGGAGAGCATCGCTTGCCGGTGAAACTTTTGCGGTTGGAGAGGAAAAAGAGATACCGGCGTATTGCTCTCTGTATTCTCTTGCAAGTCATATTGAATGTCGGACGCCTGTTCTTTGCTTTCGGCAGCCAGGTTGCGGGCAACTTTTTCCAGTAATTCCCACTCCGATACATCAAGCTTCGATAGAGCAGCAATCAAGCGCTTGCGAAAGTTGGCATCTTCACCTTTCATCACATCGTTCATAAAGGCTGCGATTGCAGCATCCCGGCTGATCGGTGTTTGCATCTCGCCCTCTCCGGTACGGAGCCAGTCTTCATTTATATTGAATATACGGCAGATAGATTTAATGATTGCATCGGAAGGAGTACGAATACCGGTTTCCCATCCAGTAACTGTATTACCTTTAACACCGAGCTTCTCGCCGAATGCAGATTGGGTACAACCTTCGTGATTTCTAATTTGCTTAATGCGTTCCTTCATAGTTTTACCTCGCTTTCTACTTGCACTCTACAACAAAAAACTCGCGTTGTCAATAAAAATTTTAAAAAAGCAAAAAAACATCTTGACAAAACTCGCAACTCGATATAAGATACTCTCGACGAGAGAAAATAGAAAAGCGATGCGAGGAGGTGAGGATATGAACGCGAAACTCAAAATACTCTACACCGGAAGAGGGACCATCGTGGAGCTGGACGGAAAAACGATTGGTACAGGCGTTGAGGCTATTGAATTTCGTCACGAGACCAATAAACCGGCAAAGGCAAATCTCTCTATAAATTTAAGCGAATTTTCCTTTATGCCGGATGGACACTTCGATGAGGCGTGCCAAAGGGTGAAAGAAGCAAATCCGCCCGAAGATCATCTCATCGGACGGAAGTGATTTACTTTTTAGCTTCGTTATAACCGTAGTCGGTTAGTTTAATCGTGCCCGTAACATCGTTCTGCTTAACAATGTAATTACCAATGTCCAATTCGCGAATTACAGCATCCGGAAAGCCAATGTAAAAGGTACTGTCAAAGTCATTGCGATGATCGACATCATAAGCGGAGGCCATTTTCTGTAGCAGCTCCCTTGCTTTATTTGTCATTATAATTCTCCTTTCTTATGTACTCGGCTGCTGGAACAGCCTGCGAGCATATTATAGGAGCTTTCCGGGAGTATTTCAAGTAACAGTGGCGGAGCAATAGGAGGAGGTGAGACTATGGATATTGAAATCGATATCAATATTGCCGAGGGCGTAGGGTCAGAAGAGTATTTTCTTCAAAAGGCAAGGGAAGCATACGACTATCTAAAGGGCTCTCCCAAAGCTAAGCTGATCCGGATATACAAATCATTTAAATGGTGGGACTGGCCCATAGAGTATGGACCTTGTCCGGTAGAAAATTGGGAGGAACTGCCCCTTTACCGCAGACCGGATATGCCGGAAGACGCAGTTACAAAAGCAACATATCTAGACCCCATTGCAGCTGCTATCCGTTTGCTTGATGTAATGCCATCGGATACAGATTAGGTCAATCCGAATTTTTTGCGCAGCATTTCCTTTCCTAGCTCAACAGCAATCTCCTTGAGCATAGAAACACCAGCAGTACTTCCGGTTGTTGTGGCTTGCTTTAGTTTCTCCCAGATACTTGGTTGTTTGACAGACTCAAGGAATTCGTGCCCTGCAAATGATATACAATAGATCCCGTAAAAATCGTATCGTCCGGCTTCATGCAAGCGGATGTCGGCTTTTATGTAATCAGCCTCTTGGAGTTTTGCCAGGGTGTATTCCACATTCTCAATGCCGTGACGTTCAATGGATTTTTGAAAGGTATATACCGTATGGCAATCGACAGGCAACTTTTCGAGCTCCAGAAGAGTATCCCGGATACAATCAATGTTGAGTTTCATAAATTTACCTCCTAATGTATTCAGCTGCTGCAACAGCTTATGAACATATTATAGGAGTTCTTCAGGAGCATTTCAAGTAATGGTGGCGGCACAATAGGAGGAGGTGAGAGGATGAAAGTTATTCTTGATTGCGAAAGTAAAGAAATTGCCGATCTTGTGCTGGCGCTGCAAGATCGGCAAGGCTTGACTTTGGACGATGCATCTATTTCTGATGCGGTTAAGCGTCTTCGAGAGACACAAGGCCCAACTCAACAAGCATACTCGCTGTAACGGCAGCGGATATGTCCGGGGCTAATGTTATGGATAACGCCGCAACAACCGACGCCAAGTCTTTGAGGGACACGGCAGAGCCGTCTTCGTTGTGGGTTGCACTGCGAATCTGCTCCCGGATCAGATCCAAATTGTTTTCAACGACCTTGCGGCTTGTTTCAGAAGCCAGCTTGTAAAGATCTTCTTTAGTCAATATATTCACCTCCCTTCGGAACGATTCTATCAAATTAAGGGAAAAGGCGCAAGATATGTAAGAGAAAATAAAAGAAAACAGTGGGATTCGTAATTCCTAAATGAGAAAATTTGAAAGGAGCGAGGAGGTGAGGAGATGAAGAATAAAAATAGATCTCACCGCAGGCAGGTGGAGCTGCAAGCAGTGAGATCGGGGACACCCTCAAAAGAGTCTCTTCTTAAAATGCTGAATACTTCATTCTTAGAATTTGAAACAAAGGCGAAGGCAATCGGCTTTTGCGGTGCGGCATATAACCAGATAATCGTATTTCAGAGGGAATACGACTTTATATTGGCTTTAAGTGCAAACCCGCATATGGAAGCAATTATCGGCGAGTCGGAAGAGGAAAAACGGGACTTTCCAGGAGTATATATTGCCGGCATTAAGAGGGAGGTGAAAATATGAGCGAAAACGAGAATAAGATCGTTCAATCGATGGCTGAGGCTATCGCAGATCTGCCTGACGCAAAAAGGCAGTACTTTGTCGGCTTTGCCGAGGGTGTGGCAGCTATGGCAGAGCAGGTCAAAGGAGAAAAACAAAAGAACGAGGGGCTGTGAAAATTACCACCGTCAATTACATAACAAGGAGGAAAAAACAATGTTGACATTACAGGAAATCAAAAATTTGGATAAGGCTTTCCTTACACCGGAGCAGGTGAGCGGAGTGCTGGGAGCAAATCCCCAGACGATCAGAGTCACGGCGCGCCAACGACCGGACCTGGTTGGGTATGAGTTCACTTTTGTGGGCAACCGTATGAAAATTCCCAAATTACCATTTCTTAGATTTATGGGATTAGAAGTTTAAGGAGGGCCTCTATATGATTCAGGCAAACATTAATAAGAAAAACAAGCAGCAAATTATTCATGCATCCGGAAGCATTGTGGAAATGATGAATGATGTAGCAATTCTTATAAGTGGCATTTACACCCAGCTTGGGAATCACGATCCAGCATCTGCTGCAATATTCCGCACAGGATTGCAAAATATGACCGCTGATTCCCGGGGTCCGATGTGGCAAAATTATGGGGATCGGACTGGTATCATCATTACGCTACCGCCCGACGAATGATCAGGTCAATGGCAGAGAAGAAAGAACCTACACGGGAGCAGGCGATCTTACTCGCAAGCAAGGGATTATTCCCTGCGCTGTATGAGGTGCTGTTCGATTATCCTCATACAATGATCATTCGGACAAAAGACACAAAAGAGCCGATGATCGTTTCCAAAGATTGAAAATCCCAGGCGACTGGGAACAGGTTGTTAATTCTGTAAATAGACGGTGGCGTGACATATGCCGTCCTTGTGGCGGCAATACGGGCAAGAGGTGCTTCCGGAAGCACACCTGCAGCACAGCAGGAAGTAGTCGGTTCGAATCCGGCCTTGCCCTCCAGCGGTGCTCTGACATCACCGCATCTTATTTCCTTCTCCTATCTGATAAGCTGCAGCCTGTAAGAAGCAGCTCTCCGAAAGGTGCTCCGGCTGGAATGCCGGCAGGGCCAATATAAAAATATAACATAAGGGTTTGGGTGCGCAGTGACTCCTTACGCTGCGCGGGAGCGAGCTGCAACAGCGGCGTAGCATTCCACGGTCGGTGGGGACTGTGCTAAAAAAGAAAACTCCCCATTTGGGGTGTAAAAAAAGGAGGAAACATTATGAGTCAGCAAGAATTTGAACAGCAGGATCAGCAGGCTATGCAGCTTGCCAACCGGGAGTCGCAAAAGAAAAGTGTGGCGGATGCTGCAAAAGAATTCAGGGACGTAAGGGCAATGGAGATGCAGCGAAGGATCCTGTGGACAGCGATCCAGGTCCTTATCTGCATCCTTGTGGCGGCACTGTTTGTGGCGGCACTTATGGACACGTCAACCGTGGTATTCTTGGCCAACGTGGGTGTGCTAGTTTGCGGTATGGTTGCAGCAGTGAAGATCGACCGAGCGATCCGCAGGTGGAAGAAAGAAGGTAGAGTATGAGTTTTCGCTATCCTGTTCCCAATGAACAGCAATCAGAAAGACTTAGAATCCACGGAATGGATCCCGGTGCTTATATGGTCATTAGTGCAGACAAGGATGGCAGGATATATCTCAAGCATTATAAAACCGGTGACGAAGTTTGGATTCATCCAAATTCACTAAAATTTGCGCAACAGAGGATATAGAAAAAGGCGGCGCCTAACCGGTCAAAGTCAAGGCACCGCGCACAATACAACAGCCAAAGGAGGCCGCTAAGTGAATTATAACACAATGCGGTCTCCTTTGCAAGCAGTTAAGGAGGCTTTTATGAAAAAACAAGAAGAACGAAGATGTTTAGAATGCCCTGCGTTCTACAAGAGCAATAATGATGGGTAAGCGATGGACACCAGAGGAGGAAGCATACCTCCGGGAGAACTGGAAGCTTCCTATGGAAGAGTTAAGTAAAACACTTTGTAGATCTGAGATATCGATCCATCAAAAGGCAGGCAAACTGGGTATGTACCGTAAGAAATGGACCCAGGAGCAACTGGATTACCTGCAGGAGAATTACGGCAAGTACTCCATCCCTGCTCTTGCCAAGAACCTAGGCAAGACTGTGAATGCAATTAAAGTTATGCGTCAAAGGCTTGGACTTGGCGCGTTCCTGATGAACGGCGAGTACATATCGTTAAACCAGCTACTGCTGGCAGTAAGTGGCGGTTCCAGTACATACAGTTACAAAATGATATCGTGGGTTCAAAACCGAGGATTGCCGGTCCACACCAAGAAGGTAGAGAATTGCACTTTTCGGGTGGTTTATTTAGAAGAGTTTTGGGAATGGGCGGAGAAAAATCGTTCCTTCCTGGACTTCTCTAAGATGGAGCCATTGGCATTGGGAGAAGAACCTCCCTGGGTGGCGGAGCAGAGAAAGAAAGATATCAATGCATTTCGTCTGCAGAGAAAAGACCCGTGGACACCTGCCGAGGATAGCCGTCTGATTATGCTGCTGAAAATGCATAAGTATGGCTATGCAGAGCTATCAGAAATGTTGCATAGATCTGCCGGCGCCATTCAGCGACGGTGCACAGATCTTGGAATTAAGGAACGACCAGTGAAAGCAGATAACCATAGTGCGGAGGCCAAGTGGACAGATGAGGATTTTAAGATCCTTGCAGATGGAATCCGCAGCGGCGCCAGCTATACGGAGATTGGCAGAAAAATCGGAAAGTCCGAAAAGGCAATTAGAGGAAAGGTCTATTTCGTGTATCTTACTGAGAATGCTGATAAGGTCCGGGCGATGATTGGTGATCAGCCCTGGGGATCCGGTGCGCCGGTACCGACAGTTAAACAAGCGGTACATCTATCGAGAACACGGACGGAAACGAAAGCGGTGCTGGAGCAGCTTGCCGGTGTTCTATATCACAGAACCCTCGAACTCAAGAAAGTGGATTACGACCATTACTTCCAGCGGGCTATGTGTATGAACTGGGACGATCTGCATAGTTGCTGTGCTGCCGGGTGTGAGGACTGTGATGCCTGTATCGAGTTTATTCGGATCCAACCACAATACTGCGTCAGATGTGGTGTCACATCTTTTGAGCGCACGGAGAACCGAGTGTGCGCACCTTGCCGGGCTGCACGAAAAAGGCAAGGTTTTAGAAAATATAGTTATCTCAACAGTAGAAAAGGAGCTTAATTATGCATATATGTAAAGACTGTGACCACCTGATGGTCTGTAAGTATACCGATGCCGGCGACGGTAGGTGCCTGAAGCCCCAGCACTTCAGGGACAAACATCAGCTGCCAGCGGTTGTCAGCATATCTCCCGGTACCAGGAAGGCACTGGAGAAAATGGGCCGTGCCGAACATGGAGGCTGAGTATGGAAGGTAAAGAGTTGACGAAACACCTCCGCGGCCTCAGTTATAAGGGTAGTTCATGCAGACGGACGATCTGCAAAATGGCAGCTAGAAAGATTGAACAGCTGACCGAGGAGCTGGAGAAAACAAAAGCTTTATTAGCTTCCGTGGTGGAGGATTTGCAGGAGGCGGATGTGAATTGCTCATACTGCTTTTACAAGGAGCCGCCGGCACCCTGCGCCGAGGATGATCAACATTACATATGTGAAAACTGCCCACACGACTGCTACTGCAAAGATTGCGTGGATAACAGCAAGTGGGCATATAAAAACAAAGGAGGACAAGCAAATGCATAACTACATTTTAATTAATGGCGAGAAAATCGTCCTCACGGATGAACAGATCCGTGAGATCGTGGAAGCCTATAACGCACCGGGTGTAAAGCTGTTTGATGTCCCTGTCGGCAGTACATTTAAGCTTGGGAATCACGAGTTTGTAGTGCTGGAGCAGTTTTCGGATACAGCAGCTGTGATTCGAAAAGAGCCATTGCCGGTGCGCGGCACGGTTTGATCTGGCGGCGTTGGATGGTGTCAATACCCTCATAGCGCAGCTGAAGGAAAAAACCTATCAGGTATCCCCCTATACTGAATTCAAAGTTTACGAGCCGAAGGAACGTATTATTCAGACCACATCTTTTAAGGATAAGGTCATACAGCATAGTCTGTGTGACAATGTGATATTGCCACGGCTGCAGCGGATATTTGTCTTGGATAACTGTGCCGGGCAAAAAGGCAAAGGCACATTATTCGGCTTAGATCGGTTGAAGGAGCAGATGTTGCAGTTTTACGATCGGTACGGCCTTGACGGCTACATACTCAAATGCGACATCAGCAAGTTCTTCTACAACATATCGCACGATCAGCTAAAGGATATTGTAAGGTATTACTTTGGCCATGATCCGGATGTCTGTTGGCTTTGCGAGTTATTTATTGACAGCACAGAGGGCAAGGGGATACCGCTGGGTAACCAGATCAACCAGGGATTTGCGCTGCTTTACCTAGACGGTATGGATAAGATGATCAAGCACGAGCTTGGGATAGAGTTCTATGGCAGATATATGGACGACTTTTATCTGATCCACCCCAGCAAGGCATATCTGCGGTATTGTCTGGAGGTAATAACAGCATATTTGGAAACACTGGAGCTGACATTAAACGGAAAGACACAGATATTTCCATTTAAAAACGGTATTAATTATCTCGGTTTTCATACCTACATCACAACTGACGGTGTACCGATCCGCAAGCTGAGGAACCAAAACAAGCGCAATGCACAAAGAAAATTCGTTCGGCTGGCAAAACAAGTGGCTGCCGGTAAGCTACCAATAGAGAAATTCAAGACATCTTATAGCGCATGGAAAAACCACATATCCCATGGCAACTGCTATAATCTGGAAAAAGCTATGGATTTAAAGATTAGCGCAATATTAGATCGTGAATCCAAGGAGAAATATTGAAGATGGTAAGTATGAGCACTTTTGTGCCGGCGAATAAAGGACGCCGGAAGGGAGCCTGCGGCAGGCAATTCTGTATGTATTCAGTGTACGACAACAAAACAGATTTTCCAATCGTGATCGATGCTACTGCAGAGGAATGTGCCAAAGTTTTAAATCGCACGGTAGCTTCCTTTTACTGCCTTGTAAGCCGGGTACTCAAGGGAGAAATCAAACGATACACAGTACTGCGAAGGTTTGCGGATGAGGAGGATACATAATGCTGAAATATGTCATAAAGAGCTATGAGAAGCCGGGATTTATGATCTCCGGAATCGGCGTGGGTGAATGCTGCACGTTGGCGCAGGTAGTTTGGACGCAGTCAGAAGGAAATGCGCTTAAACTGGAGGAGGGCGAGGCACTGGCAACGATCACCTTCATAGGCGATGTTTTGGACTGGGAGCTGGCTGAAGGCTTATATGCCGAGCAGCTGGAGGAGAAATAAAAATGGCCAAAGGATTACGATATGAGACCGGGCGGGATATGCCGCCCGGTATGGCAGAGAAGGTGGCGATCCAACGCGTTCGGCAGCTAGAAGTGGAGGCTTTGGCTCAGAGATCAGAACAGTCACCGGCGGCAGAGAGCAAGGTGAGTGTCGATGGGAGCGAATAACTATACGACAAAAACCTGTATCGAATGCGGTGCGGTTATGGAGAATTGTGGCGTTGCCAGAAAACGTTGCCCTGAATGTGCAAGGATATGGGCTAGAGTACAAAACGCCATCGCAAAAGAGAGACAAAGAGAACGAACAAGGCTTGGCATTGTAATACCCAAAATAGCGCCAATAGTTTCTAATGAGTATTGTGAGGACTGTATCTGCTATTACGGAGATAGCGAGAACAACAAATGCTGCAATTACATATTCATTCACGGAACAAAAAGACCTTGCCCGCCAGGTAAAGATTGCACGGTAAAAAAGACAAGAGAAAAGATACGGAGGAAATGAGGATGAGTTTGTGGAGCTTAATTGTGATTGTGGCGGCACTGGTGCTTGTTGTTTTATATATCCGCCTGATAGTGGCCAGTAAAAAAGAGGATCGAGCATTGTTGCGTTGCGGATCTTGCCAACATTGGGTGCGGCATAACCCAAAAGGGGTTATGGGAACCTGTTTCTGCAGGGGATTTAACCACGGCGTGGACAAACCGGAAAACGGTTATTGCGATAGAGCTTGCCCGCGAGATACAAAAGAATAGATCGTAGTTTGCAAAACGGTACCGGATCCCGGTACCGCTTTGGAGATTATGACACATTATATTTATATATAGAGGTGGGAGCTGACGATGGGAAAGCAGATGAAGAAACGGATCTTCTACGGCACAATCTGTGAGCAGCAAGTCTATACGGTACCGGACGGGATCCGGAAAATAGAGCTGTATGATCCTGAGAAAGAAAAAAAGAGTCGATTTGAAAATGAGGAGGCTTATAGCAAATTCAAAAAGGAGATATCCCGGCGAAATCATAACCGTTTGTTTCACGCAAATTTCTCCCCCACATCTTATTATAGTACGCACACATTTGACGATGAATATGAAGTGCACGATTTTGAGGATGCAAAGAAGATCCGCAAGAGCTTTATCCGCTCATTAAAGAGGGCCTATCCGGATGCCGTGATCTTCTTATATATGGGAAGAGGAAAGACCACCAATAGAATCCATTTCCATATGGTATCAGAGGGCATCCCGGAGGACTTCATTATCAGTAAATGGAAATACGGCCGTATCCGTCATATCGCGCACCTCCGGGAACACTGTTGGTATGAGGGCGTGGACCGGGGGCAGGACTATACAGGACTTGCCAACTATCTGTTTGACCATTGGATAGAGGAAATCGGTGGACACCGATGGTTTCAAACGAAGAACGCGAAAAAGCCGGAGGTGGAAGAGCCGGCAGAGGTAAATATCCACGGTGGCTATTCTGCAAAGCGTCCGCCGAAAGCCCCGAAGGGATATACACTGGTGGAGATCGAAGCTACCACATATGGATATTGGTGTTTTAAGTACATAGCGATGCCACAGAAAAAACCGAGGCGACAACGTGGCGAAAAAGACCGGCCGGAAGACCGGTTGGATTAAACCTTGTAGATGTGTAAAGTTTTAGAACAAAATGTAGTTGATGAGTAAACGGAGGTAGTATATGGGGAAAGTTGACAAGGAAATGATCCGCATAGCGGCAGAAGCGGGCGCCAAGGCTGCTATGGAAAAACTGGAGAAGGAGCGCCGGAGGGACGAAGAAGAGCGTGTGGACAGACGCCTTCACAATACCCGCCTTCTGCTGAAGAACTATCGGCTGTTCAAAAAGCATACCGATAATGCTGTATACCAGGTAGGGCAGCTTAATGAATCGATCTACGAGATACTGGAGCTTATGGAAAGGAGAGGCCCGTCTGATTTCACCGCCAGTATAAAGAACAGTGCGGCCAGAACAGCAGTGCTTGTCCAGCATATCGAGGTTATGCTCGGTTTGTATAAAACATACTGCGAGGATTCCGGAAGGCAAGATAATCTCCGGAGATGGCGTGTGGTGAAGGCTCTGTATGTGGATGATCAGCCGGTTACTGTCCAGGAACTGGCAGATCGTGAGTTTGTAGCAGAGAAAACCATCCGCAGAGATGTAGATTCCATTTGTGAGCATCTGGCTGCCCTTCTGTTCGGAATTGACGGCATAAAGAAAGAGTAAATGCAGAATGTCCAAAAGATGTCCTTGCAATGTCCATATGACCTGTGCTAGACTGTATTTGTAAAATAACAGATACGGAAAAGCCTCGCTGGATTTAGTTGCCGGTGAGGCTTTCTTGTGCTGCCACAACAGAAGGTGGAATGAAGTGAACAGCTATAGAAGCGGCAGAAGTTATGAGAATCTGGAACGCCGCATTTTTGCCGGCGTCGGAGAGTTTGGTATACCGGAGCTAAAAGCTACACAACTCGATGATGTGTGCGAGTTTGTCGGCTTCAACTATGCTGCCAAGTGCCACAGCCGCCAGGATAAGGGTGTGCATTTCTTCCTGGATGATTATCAATTCAACCGCCTATGGACAAGCATTGACCGGTATGTGCCTGTGCTTTCTCAATTCAAGTGTATATTGACCCCGGACTTCTCTCTTTATACGGACTTTCCGAAGGCAATGCAAATCTATAACCACTACCGTAAACACTGGGTAGGAGCTTATCTGCAGGAAGCCGGTGTGAATGTAATTCCAACGATCACTTGGAGCACACCGGATTCTTACGAATGGTGCTTTGACGGAGAGCCGGCCGGCAGCACTATTGCGGTCTCGTCTGTTGGTTGTATGAAAAACGCTGAATGCAGAGAGTTGTTTATTTCCGGGTACCGTGAGGCAATAGAGAGATTACAGCCGACGAGGATCTTGTTTTATGGTCTTGTACCACCGGAATGTACAGGTAACATCGTGAGTATTGAGACCTTTCAGAACAAATTTAGAGGAGCTGATTACAATAGGCGGTAGAGGATCTGCGAGTGGAATTTCTGATAAGGGAAAACCGTATGGCTCTGAATATCACACTGTTCATCAATTCGGAAACATCAAATTCGTTGTTTCTAATACAGGATCCGCAAAGACTCCAATGGAGACGATGACTAAGGGACGTGTATACGCAACAGTAAATGCTAAGAATGAGATTAAGGCTATAACCTACTACGACAAGGACAACAAGCGTTTTAAGCAAATTGACATTAACGGGCCTAAACATACGATTAATGGGAAACCAGAGCTGCCACACGCACATCTTGGGTATGTGCACGATGAACACGGCACACGTCTTTTAACGGCGAAAGAAGAGAAAATGGTTGAAAGAGTGTTAAAGGCGTGGTATTATCGTAATGCAGGTGAGTAGTTTAAGAGTGAGAACATCAGGGCTTGTAGCGATGGTGACAGCCATACACGAAAACACTTGCTTAAACGGCAAGTTAACGGAGTGCTATGAGTACAATAGTGCCGGTTGAAATCCGGCCCACCTGCACAGGGCACAGTGATGTGCCCTTTTTAATAACGAAATTATCGAGCCTCACCGGACTAATTGTTGGTGAGGTTTTGTACTGCCAAAGCAGGAAGGAGGATGCAGATAGTGGCGGAACTGGAAAACAAGAGACACGAAAGATTTTGCCAGGAGTACCTTGTGGATCTAAACGGCACACAGGCGGCGATCCGCGCCGGCTACAAGGAGCGCAATGCCGCATCCCAGGCGTCCGATCTCCTAAGAAATCCCAACATCCTCGCGCGCGTAGGCGAATTACGAAAAGAGCAACGGGAAAGATTGGCGTTAAATGCTGACTTTGTAGTACTGGAGCTGATCGATACCTACAAGAAGTGCAAAAACCCTACTCCGGTAAAGACTTTGAACCCTAAAACCGGAAGATACGAGGAGTGTGGCGTATATGGCTTTGACAGCAAAGGCGCTCTGAAGGCACTGGAGCAGCTGGATAAGCATATAGGAATCCAGGGCATTGAGGATAATCAGAGAAATAATCTGCTTGAAATGCTCAAAGTAACCGGAGAGGATATCAATACAGATGATCTACAAGAGCTTCAGTAAGCGGCAGCTGCTTGCGTTGACGTGGTGGAACCGCCCGGCATTCAGGGACTGTGATGCCATTATTTGCGATGGCGCTATCCGATCTGGAAAGACGGTATGTATGGTTGCCGGCTTTTTCCTCTGGGCAATGAACACGTTTGACGGAGAGAGCTTTGCGATCTGTGGTAAAACTGTTGCATCCCTCCGAAGAAATGTGATCCAAAGGCTGCAGGACTGGCTGGGTGGCATATACCAGATAACTGAAAAAAGAAGTGATGGAAAGCTGATCGTCTCTGATGGAGAGAGAACGAACAGCTTTTTCTTATTTGGCGGCAAGGATGAAAGCTCCTATACACTGATCCAGGGCATTACTCTGGCGGGTGTGCTCCTGGATGAGGTGGCACTGATGCCAAGATCCTTTGTGGAACAGGCTTGCGCACGATGTTCTGTGGCGGGCTCTAAGCTGTGGTTTAACTGTAACCCCAGTGGTCCGGAGCACTGGTTCTATAAAGAGTGGGTGTTAAAGGCAAAAGAGCAAAATGCTTTGCGCCTGCGATTCACGATGGCAGACAATGCAGCGCTGGATCCGGCTATCGCGGAACGATATCGGCGGATGTACTCCGGCGTATTCTACCGGCGGTATGTTTTGGGTGAATGGTGCATGGCAGAAGGCCTTGTGTATGAGTTTGATAAGCAGATCCATACGGTGGCGGAACTGCCGGAAGAAATGGACCGTGGCGGCTCCTGGTATCTCTCGGCGGACTACGGAACACTAAATCCATTTTCAGCAGGACTGTGGTGGGTGTATAACGGTCGTGCTATCCGCGTGAAGGAATACTACTATTCAGGCCGCAGCAATTCGTTGATGAAAACAGACGAGGAATACTATCAAGAGTTAGAAAAACTTGCCGGCGACAGGGATATCCGATCCGTAATTGTGGACCCGTCGGCGGCTTCATTTATAGCCACGATCCGCCGGCACGGGCGGTTCTCGGTCCGGAAGGCAAGGAACGATGTCCTTCCCGGTATTCGCCTAACGGCTACTTTGCTGAAGGCGGGAATAATTAAAATATCCACAAGCTGCGAGGATGCGATCCGGGAGTTCGGCCTCTACCGATGGGATGAAAGAGGAGAGGTCGATAAGCCTATTAAAGAAAATGACCATGCAATGGATGATATCCGGTATTTCTGCGCTACGGTGATGCGTAGGGATCCAATCGTTAGGCAAATGTTGGGAGGTTTGAAAGATGAAGATCCTGAAGAAGGTTAAAGCGTGGTTTTTAGACCGTTTCTTGCCTATCTGGGCAAAAGAGACGGTGTTGGCAGATAACCGGCGTCTTAACAGGCGCGTGGCGGAGCTGGAAAATGAGCTGGCACAAAAGACGGCTTATATAAATGGCATTTCGGTGGGCTTAAAGAGCTTGCGCCGGATAACCGTCAATGTACAGCCCAAAAATGACGAAATAAAAAATGCAGAGTGATCGTAACCACTCTGCATTATTTGTTAAATTTCTTCACCGGTGTCGTTCATTGTAAAACCCGCGTGATATGTGCAACTTAAAGCAGAAGCAATTTCTATAAGGTCTTTTTCGGAGAAATTGTCTCTGCTGATTTTATTAGATAGATTTTGTCGAGATTGTCCGGTCTTGTCTGCAAGATCGGAAAGTGTCATACCACGCCGTCGAAGTATAACTTTGATTTTTTCTCCCATACTCAATGACATTTGCAAAACCTCCTTTTTGTAGCAACTTGAGTGTACACTAAAAAATGAAATGTGTCAATATTAAATTTGCAAAATCAACAAAAAAGTGAAAATAATAGTTGACAAACGAAACGAAATAGTGTACAATAAGTAATGTAAGGCAGAGGCAAACAACCTCTTACAGAAAGGAGCGGGGGTGAATGAACGATATGCAAGTGACAGAGGCTCTGCTGAGAGCGATTCTCGAACTGATTGAAAAGTGCGAGACGCTTGAGGAGTTGAGAGCCAGTGTCAAACGCATTATGGGGCGGTAAATAAAAAGTAGCGGCCCACTTTCCACAGCGACCGCTACTTCCACCCACAAAGGTGCGCCGGGAGCCTTACCCCGGCCACCTTGATTATAAACCAGGTAAGGCAAAAAATCAAGGAGGAAATATTTATGAAAGATTTAATCGATGTAACAGAACAGGTCGTTTATGAACTTGACCTTGCGCAAACCGTTATGGGCTATATTCTGGATGCTTTTGAAGGCACCGACGAGGTAGTGAGAGAGAACCTCAAGAACAACGCTAGTAGAGTTTTTAATATGCTGATAATTTCCAACAACTATCTTTATGAAAACAAAAACAGGCTTGAAGAAGCCGCAAACGCCTATTACCAGCAGCAGAAAGCAGGCAAATCAAATGAGTAGGCTCATCGATCTCACCGGCCAGCGCTTTGGGCGGCTCACAGTCATTGAGAGAGCAGAAGATCATATACAACCAACCGGGAAACACGAAACTAAGTGGCGGTGTGTATGCGATTGTGGGAACATTACTGTGGCTTATGGAGGAAGTTTGCGCAATGGCGGAACAAAAAGCTGTGGATGTTTGCAGCGTGAGATAGTAAGCCAGCGGCACAAGCGGCACAAGCGGCACGGTGATAGTAAAACACGGCTATACAATACATGGAATCATATGTTATATCGCTGCTATAATCCAAAGCACAAAAATTACCATCGATATGGCGGACGCGGTATAACGGTATGTGAAGAATGGAAGAAATATGAAAATTTCCGGGATTGGGCTATGGCAAATGGCTATCAAGAAGATTTAAGTATCGATAGAGTGGACGTGAATGGTTCATATTGTCCGGAAAATTGCCGGTGGGTAACGCAAAAAGAACAAACTAGAAACAGGTCGAGTAACTGCATCATAACTTTGAACGGAGAAAGCAAAATACTGATAGAATGGTGTGAGCTATATGGAATGAATTACGGCACTGTTAGCTCAAGACTAAGCCGCGGCTGGACACCGGAGGAAGCCCTGGAGCTAGTTTCAAGTCAAAAGAAATAGTAAGAGCGCAGCACCCTGATTTTCAGGGTGCTGTATTTATATAGCGGAGGTTAAGAAATGCAACACAGTAACATGCTAAAAAATGCGACCGGATACGCCGGTGCTTTTGAAGCTGCAGACATAACAACACCCAGGATGAGGGCTGCCATAGCAACTTGGTTTGATCTTTATTACAGCGATGAGAAGACGAAAGATGTGGATACAAGCCAACGCATTCCGTACACCATAGTCAGGAAACTGACGAAAACGGTATTCTCCGAGTACAAAGCCACCAGCGATGATGAATTTGTAAAGAATATCCTGCAGGAGATCTCTGAGGTGAGTACACAGGCAATGCAGATGGCTCTGATTGGCGGTGAAGCATTGCTGAAGCCCATCCCTACAGCGGATAAAAAAGGTTTTATATTTGCAGTGGTACCCAGAAACAATGTGCTGGTATTCGCCAGAGACGCCAGAGGAGAGCTGACGGACATTGGAACGCTGGAAGTGACAGTATCCGGCAATAAATATTATACCCTGTTGGAACGGCGCACAGTCGATGGTAACGGATATCTCACTATCCGATATAAGCTTTTCGCAGCTTACTCTAAGGACACCCTGGGACAGCAGGTGCCCCTGAGCACACTTCCCCAATATGAGCAGCTGCAGCCGGAATTTACTTTTACAAAACCGGTAGGCTCCATTGGTATGGTGTGCATGAAGACATTTTATACGAATTGCGTGGACGGAAGTGCGGATGGCGTCAGTGTATATGCAGCGGCGGTTGGACTGATCCGCAACATCAACAGAAATGAAGCCCAGCTTAATGGAGAATTTGACCGCGGTGAGAGCCGTGTGATCGTCAGTGCGGATATGCTGTCAAGAGACGCCGATGGAAATAAGCGCCTGAAGGACAATATCTTCGTAGGTCTCGACGAAGACCCTGAGACTGCAGGGGTGACGATCTTTAGTCCGACATTACGGGAGGCTTCCTACCTCGCCCGGAAGCAGGAGTATTTGAGGGCAGTAGAAAGTGTCATCGGACTAAAAAGAGGTCTACTCTCCGAGGTGGAGGCGGCAGAACGCACAGCAACGGAAATTACCTCCAGTGCCGGCGAATACAACTTAACCATACTTGACCTACAGGGTATATACGAGAAGGCGGTGTTGGATACAGTGCAGCTTTGCGGTGTGCTGGGACAGATGTACCAGATTGCCGGCGCCCACGATGTGGCGGAGGATGCAGTTGTGATCGATTTTGGCAACGGCGTGCTCTACGACGAAGCAAAGACCTATGCAGAGCTAAAGGAGCAGGTATCTATGGGCTTGCTGCAGCCGGAACGTTTGGTAGGCTGGTACCACAATCTCCCGTGCGATACGCCTCAAGAAAGAGCTAAAATCCGAATGGATTATATGCCGAATGATCTGGAGGAAGGGGCTGATTAAGGGTGTTAACAGCCGCGCAAGTGGAGGCATTGAGGGATGCTGCCGGACAGCTGCTGGATCCAGTTACGGATTTTCTGATTGAGGATATTGCAAAAAGAGTAGCAGAGGCTGGACAGCTGACCGGTACGGCGGCATATCAAACTTGGCAAATTCAAAAACTCGGTGTTTCTCAAAAACAGCTGAAGAAAGAATTGCAGAAGAAGCTGAAGGTGTCCGAAAAGGAATTGGAGAAACTGCTGAAACAGGCAGCTAAAACAGGCTATAATTTCGATCTTTCCCGGCTCCCGACTACCAGGGGCATTCCCTTTGCGGCTAACTCCAGCCTCCAGCAGATTATAAATCTGGCAGTCCAGCAGGCGAATAAGGATCTCACAAATATCACAAGGACAATGGGCTTTATAGGCTCTGACGGCAAAGCTAGGACACTGACCAAAGCCTATAAAAAGGCTTGTGATGATGCGTTTATGCGCACGGTTACTGGTGGACAGGATTACAATTCCGCAATTCGGGATGCCTTAAAAGGACTTTACGATAAGGGTATTGTCAGTATCGATTATGGTTTTAAAAAGCACTTTACAGTAGAGGCTGCTGTCCGGCAGAATATTATGGGCGGGTTGGGACTGATGCAGGAGAAGATCTCCCAGCAGAACCACGATGATCTTGGTTGCGATGGCTGGGAAATTTCTGCACATAGTGCTTGTGCAGAAGATCATGCCCCGTTTCAAGGCCGTCAATATACAGACAAGGAATATAAGGCACTGAATAACAGCCTGGTGAGAAGAATAAGTCAACTCAACTGTGCGCATAGTGCCTTCCCGATTATTCTCGGTATCAGCGAGCCGCAATATACGCCGGAAGAGCTGGAGCAAATGCGAAAAGACAATGAAACCGGAGTTACATACGAAGGCAAGCATTATACTTTATACGAGGCTACCCAGAGGCAACGCCAACTGGAGCGTGCCATTCGCAGTCAAAAGCGGAAGATCCTTATCGACAAAACCGTAGGCGACGATGAACGGTTGCAGAATGACCAAATTAAGCTGGTGCGCCTCCGGGATGAATATGCCAGGTTCTCCAAGGCAGCAGGACTTCCAACCCAACATGCCCGGGCAGAAGCTGCCGGCTTTACCTGGAAAGAGGGCAAAGAGGCGGAAACGGCTTATAAACAAGCATCTGCAGTTAATGAAAATTTTGATAGATCATTCTATTTAGATGCACCGGTTGAGCTAAGTGAACTATCAAATTACATTGATGAGAAACTATACAACTACTCACAAAAGGAAAGTAAATGGAGTAAGGTTACTCACGTTGTAGCAGTTGAGCAGTTGCCTGGAACAAGCGGAAGAAAGGAATGGTCCTGTGATATAACTCTGCGACAAGATGCGGGAATAAAGACAGTTATTCATGAGCACCTTCACGCAAGATCTGTAAGCTACTATGATAGGGATACTTTTATAAGGCACAGAGGACTCGAAGAAGGCCCGGTTGAATTATTTGCACAGGAAATATGCAAGGTAAATCAAATTTCTTACCAGGTATCATATAAAGAGTATACACAAAGCTTAAAAATTATAAATTCCATTACCAAGTACGGAGAAGATTTTAAGTTTGCAAAAGATTTATTTGACATACCTTTGCCTGATAGGTATAATTGGCTTAGGATGCAAGTGGAATATGCCATCCAAAATAGGAGAATATCTGATAAAACTAAAGAAGCTCTATGGGCTGCATTAGGAAGACTTAAAGGAGGTGTGTAACCGGTGGAAAATCAATGTACATCACTAATTCACGATATACTCTATGGCAGTTTTTCGAAGGAAGAATGGTTGGGCATAAAAAAGCGTTTTGATGCTTTTATGGAAGCGGCGACAGACGAGGAAATCAGAGAGATAGAAGAAAGTGGCGCCGGCGACACAATCCAAATGATATGTGCTGGACTAATATGATAATCAATAGACCACCAACCGATTTCGGCTGGTGGTTTTTCTATGCAAAAATATTTTGAAATTTCCTCTTGACTTTTTGCGTTCCAATAAATATATTAGAATTAACGGAACTCAAAAAGTGAGGTGATGAGATGTCTCCGAGAACCGGACGACCTAAAGCAGAGAATCCGTTAAATGTGGATGTGAAAGTGCGACTTGACAGTGCTACCAATAAGAAATTGGAAGATTATTGCCGAAAGCATAATATCACACGCACAGATGCCATTAGACAAGGAATACATCTGCTGTTAGTGCAAGAAAAATAACCGCAACCTGCCGCCGTAGGAAGTGAACAGGTTACGGTTATCTCACCACACCCGAAGGAGTAGTAAATCTATTCTACCATTCCTCCGGGTGAAAATCAAGGAGGAAATATTTATGCAAGATTTGATTGATGTAATCGATATAAATGAACAAGTAGTTTATGAGCTCGACCTAACGATGACTGTTATGGGTGAGGTTATAGATTATTTTGAAGAAGGCGGCAGATGTTCAAGGGAAGATCTGAAATATCACGCTAACAAAATTTTTCATATGCTGCTAATTTCAAACAAATATATTTATGAGAACAAGGACAGGCTTGAAGAAGCTGTAAAGGCACTTTATCAGCTGAAGGGTGAAAAAAATGGGTAGGCTCATCGATCTCACCGGGCAGCGCTTTGGGCGACTCACAGTGATTCAAAGATCGAAAAATGATGCTAGTAATAAACCCCAATGGCATTGTTTATGTGATTGTGGAAAAACTGCTATAGTTCGTGGAGCTGATTTGAAAATGGGAAAAGTGTATAGTTGCGGGTGTTACCGCAATAATCGGTTAGCAACTCGTAATTATATTCACGGGAAAGCTGATTCACAACTTCATATAGTGTGGAAAGGTATGAAACAAAGATGTACCAATCCAAAACATAACGGTTTTACTCGGTACGGAGGTCGTGGAATAAAAGTTTGTGATGAGTGGCTGCATAACTTCCAAGCATTCTATGATTGGGCTACAGCTAACGGATACCGTGATGGTCTCAGCATAGATAGAATTGATAACAATAAGGGTTACAGTCCGGATAATTGCAGGTGGGTTACACGCGAAGAACAAAACAACAACACCAGTTCAAATCACCTAATTACACTTAACGGGCAAACCAAAACATTGGCACAATGGGGAAGGCAACTTGGAATTAAGCCAAGCACATATGGCAGTCGTATGCGGCGTGGCTGGCCCCCAGAAGAAGCCCTGGGCTTAGTACCTAGAAAGAAAAGTTAATATCGATAAACGGAACGCATCTTAGGATGCGTTCTTTTTATATAATTTTGACCGGGCCGAAGTCGCAAAACTACGGTACCACAGGTGAGGCGACCACCGATAACAAAGCGAAGTGGAGAAAGGAAACCCTATGAAACGCGAATTTCTTGCAAACCTAAAGGTAAATGGGGAGGCACTCCCAAAGGAGATCATTGATACGATTCTCGATGAAAACAGTCGGGATATTGGTGCGGTAAAGGCACAGTTTTCTGACTATGACACCCTCAAACAGCAGCTTGATGATGCGCAGAAAACCATTCAAGGTTTCAAGGATCAGGGAACGGATCTGGAAACCGTGCGCAAGACAGCGCAGGACTGGGAGGAAAAGTACAACAAAGCTGTGGCGGATCATAAGGCCGAAATGGCCGAGCGAGATTTCCAGCAAAAAGTGAATACAGCAATCACCGGAGCAAAGGGAAAGAATGCTAAGGCGATTTCTGCTCTGTTGGATATCCCGGCCTTAAGGGAGAGCAAGAATCAGGATCAAGATATTGCTGCTGCTCTTGAAGAGCTTAAAAAGGAGAGTGGCTATATGTTTGATACTGAAACCCCACCCCCTTACGCCCGGGGAACGGGCACAGGTAATCCTGCCCCTGCAGCTACCGACACACTTGCCGGTGCGCTCCGGGAGCGATACAACAAGTAAAAACGAAAGGAAGAATTAAACTATGGCAATTACTTTAGCAGAAGCAAAAGTCGGTATGGCCGACAAGGTAGATCAGCAGATCGTGGATATGTTCCGTCGCAGCTCCTTGCTGCTGGACAATCTGACCTTCGACAACACAATCAGCCCCGGCACCGGTGGCTCCACACTGGTATATGGCTATGTGCAGCTGAAAACCCCTTCCACCGCTGCAGTGCGCACCATCAACAGCGAGTACGTCCCCGGTGAGGCAAAGAGAGAAAAGAAAACCACCAACGCGATCATTATGGGCGGTTCCTTCCAGGTGGACCGCGTCCTGCAGAACACCTCCGGAGCAGTGGACGAGCTGGCATTCCAGGCAGAGCAGAAGATCAAGGCCACCGCAAATCACTTCCACAATATGGTTATCAACGGCGATACCGCAAAGGGCGGCTTCGATGGATTGAAGAAGTTGTTGACCAAGACAGAGAATGAGCTGACCAGCCAGGTAAGCTTGACCACCTCTGCGGAGCTGGATGAGAATTACAACGCATTCCTGGACGAGATGGATGCTCTGGTCAGCGCACTGGATGGCAACGCTACTATGCTGCTGATGAACAACGCAATGCTCATCAAGCTGCGATCCATCGCCCGTCGCGCCGGTTATTACGAGCGCACCAAGGACGATTTTGGCCGCACTGTGGAGACTTATGCTGGCGTACCTATGGTGGATCTGGGTAAGTACTACGACGGTGAAAGTTCCAAGGATGTTGTGGATATCACCGAGGGTAAGACTGCGATCTACGCAGTATCCCTGGGCCTGGACGGCTTCCACGGCATCAGCCCTCAGGGCAACGGTGTTATTACGTCCTATATGCCTGATCTGAATGCTCCCGGCGCCGTTAAGACCGGTGAGGTCGAGCTAGTGGCGGGCGTTGCGCTGAAGAACACCCTGAAGGCGGCTGTTCTGAAGGACATCGCCATCGGCGCCTGATATGCTGAGAAAGGAGCTTCCAAATGGTAAAATATGCGTTTTATAAAGAAACCTACCTCGGCAGCTCCATTTCCGAGGCTGACTGGCCTGTGTACTGCCTCCGGGCGCACGATCAGCTCAACCGGTATAAACAGATCTACCGGATAAACCCCAAAGCAGACGTGCTCTCCTGCTACCTGAATGGGGATGTCTCTATTGACGCCGCATCGATCACTGCCGTAGATGACGGCCAAGGAAATGCTACGATCGTGCAGCCCCTGGTGGTCTGTGAGGCTATGGCAGTCTGTGCTATGGCTGATGCCCTGGCCTATTTTACAGCAGCACAGAACGGTATGGGTGCCGTTGCAGCGGCATCCATCGGCTCTGTGTCCGTTAGCTATGGCAATGCTGCCAATGCGGTAGATCTCAGTCCCAAAGGCCAGGCAAAGGAATTGTACCGCTGTGCAAGTCTGTATCTGGAATTTTACCGGGGGGTGGGTTGATGCTCATCCATAAGCCCACTTGCCCGGTTAATTACCGGATGTGCAATCAGACGGTTACGGTATACCACCAGGACGGCAATAAGTACGTCCGTACAGTTTATGATCGTGCGTTTTTAGATTACAAAAAGACGCAAACCGTAGACAAGACCGGCAGTAAGGAGGCAAATTCCTTCCTGCTGGTCATCCCAGGAGACGCCCAGCGCGTTTTTATTGGTGATAAGGTATACGACGGTGTCGGTCCGGAAATCGCCGACAGAGAGGCGTGGGCGGCTTTTATACCCTCCAAGGTGCCGGGACTAGTAGTAGTCGGCTATGCAGATTCCAAGAAATGGAACGGCACGATCGTGCATACGGAGGCCGGCGGATGAAAAAGACAATACTTTGCCGTATGCCGGACGGTACAACCGCTACCCTCACGATGAAGGAAGCTAACCAGATCATCCGGGATAAAGGCCTTGCACCGGGTGGCGACGCTCAGGCATTTCATACGCAGAATGTGCTGCGGCGAATCAAGAAATATATGCCGTTCCTTTCCGGTGCGCTCTATAAGATTACGCAGATCCAGACGGATATCCGGAAGCCCTATATCATTACCGATGCACCCCAGGCAAAGTATTTATTTCACGGCAAGGTGATGATCGACCCGAAGATCGGTGCAGCCGGCTTTATGACACCGGAAGGCTGGAGATCCCGGAAGGGCAGTGTCAAGGTGCTGACCTCCCGGAATCTGGTCTATACCAAAACAAAAAATCCGCAAGCCGGTCCCAGGTGGGATAGAGCGTTATCCGCAGCAGAAGGAAGAGCTATGGCGGCTGATCTGCAGCGATATATGGCAAGAAAGGGGTAATTTATGTCTGATCTTGAAAAAATCCGCACTTGGCTGCTGTCTTATCCTAAGATAGCAATGGCCCACGGGCTAAAGGTGGACTATTACTCCGAAGCTCCCGAAGGCAGCAGTATTGCACCGTCAGGCCTGCAGGAGATCTCCAGTTCGGAGGATATTCTTGGCAATATCACTGTGGAAAACCAGTTGAATTTTGCACTCCACTTCGTATTCCCCAAATCGCCGGAGGATGATGTCGGCGCCACCGAGAATGCAGAGTGGCTGCTGGAGCTGCAGCAATGGATTCAGGAGCAGAGTATCTTGCGGAAGATACCTGCCTTCGGTGATGATCCCAAGAGTGAAACAGTCAAGGCACAAAATGGCGAGTTGGCATATGCCGATGCCGACGGTACCGGAATCTATACGGTGCTGTTATCGATTAACTTTATCAAAAAATATGAGGTGAATTAAATGGCAAAAATTGAACGCAAGTACCTGGCGCACTATATCAACACCGCAAAGACCGGTGAGGAAGCCTATGAGCGACTGGGTAAAGACCTGGAAGAGTTTAGCCCCGAGCTGGCTGCGCAGGTCGATACCAAGAAGAATATTCTTGGAGAAACTTCCATTCTCATCTCCAGCTATGAGAAGACAGGCTCTGTTGAGCCTTACTACGCGGAGAAAGATTCCCCGCTGTTTACCCGTTTGCAGGACATCATTGACAATCAGTCGGTCCTGGATGAGCTGAAGACCGATGTGGTCGAGGTGAAGCTGTGGGATGAGTCTGAGGCTGGTGATTATCCCGCTATTAAGGAAGAAGCTTATATTGAGGTCACTTCCTACGGTGGAGACACCACCGGCTATCAGATCCCCTTTACATTGCACTTTACCGGTGTTCGCACAAAGGGCACTTTTAATGTGTCCACTAAGAAATTCACCCCCGCGTAATAACAAAAGATATCCCGTCCCAGAAACTGGGGCGGGATAACTCTATATGGAGGCTATTATGGAAAAGATTGTTTTCGACAGTGGCGTAAAAGAATATCAAATCAACGATAACGGTGTCCTGCGATTCAACCCCAGCGACCCGAATGTATATGCGCGATTTTTTGACGCAGCGGAGCAGATCCAACAGATCGAGAAGGATCTGGTCGCAAAGGGCGAAAGTCTTAATAATGCTGAAAACAGCGGTGAGGCTGCGATCCGTCTGATGCAGGAAGCGGATACAAAAGTCAAGGAGATCCTCAGCGATGTATTTGGCGAGGGCAATGACTTTGACGAACTGCTGGGCGGTGTGAATCTTCTGGCTGTTGCCGGCAACGATGAACGTGTGATTACTAATCTGATGCAGGCACTGCTGCCTATTATTGAGGAAGGTGCGCAAAAATGCGCTGACCAGCGGGTGGGCGATGCGGTTCAGCTCGCACAGAAGAACCGGGCACAGCGCCGGGCACAGAAATGACACCCTGGGCACTTCCGGAAACCGCGACGATCGGCGGTACGGAGTATGAATTGCATACGGACTACAGAGATATCCTCGAAATTATGGGTTATCTGGATGATCCTGACACCCCGGAGTATTTGCGGTGGCGGATTGCTGTCGCGCTCTTTTTTGAAGGAGAGATGCCGGCAAAGGATATGCAAGAGTCTATGGAATATTTGGCGGCTTTCATATCCTGTGGCGAAAAGGATTCTAAACCCGGTCCTAAGCTTCTGGACTGGGAGCAGGATGCAAAGGCAATCATTGCGGATGTAAACAAGGTCGCCGGCAGAGAGATCCGCAGCCTACCGTATTTGCATTGGTGGACATTTCTTGCGTATTTCCAGGCGATTGGCGAAGGCCAGTTATCCACGATCGTATCCATCCGGGATAAGCTGCGCCGTGGCAAGAAACTGGAAAAATGGGAACAGGACTATTACCGGGAAAATAAGTCCCGGATCGATTTTAAGAAAAAATACTCTGCCGAGGATCTGGCAGAACAAGAACGGCTGAAAAAGCTGCTCGGTGAATAACTGCAGGGAGGTGAAGTTGTGTCAAAAGCTGATGGAAAAGTTGTAATCGACACTGGCCTGAATAACAGGGGGTTAGAAAAAGGAATAAACAACATATCCGGCTCTCTGGGAGGATTAAAATCTGTTGTCGGAAAACTTGGTGGCATTATGGCCGCAGCTTTTTCTGTAAAGGCTATAGTTGATTTCTCCAGGGCAGCAATCGAATTGGGATCCAATTTGGAGGAAGTCCAGAATGTTGTTGATGTTTCCTTTGGCGCGATGGCAGGTGCAGCGGAAGAATTTGCCTCTACGGCAATTACAAAGTTCGGTATGTCCGAATTGGCAGCAAAGCGAACGGCATCTACCTATATGGCTATGGCAAAAGGTATGGGAGTTGCTGACGGAGCTGCAAGTGATATGTCTATAACATTGGCAGGGCTGTCCGGAGATGTCGCATCGTTCTATAACTTAGACCAGGAAGATGCCGCCAAGAAATTGCAAGGCATATTCACAGGCGAATCAGAAGCGTTAAAGTCTTTGGGCGTGGTTATGACTCAGACTAACCTAAAACAGTTTGCCCTTGAAAAAGGTATGAACGCCAATATTGAGACAATGTCTCAGGCGGAACTGGTGGCACTTCGGTATGCCTTTGTGACGGATGCCCTCTCTCTTGCGGCTGGTGATTTTGAGCGAACACAAGACAGCTGGGCGAACCAGACGCGCATCCTCAGTATGCAGTGGCAGCAATTTATGGGGACTATGGGACAATCTCTCACTACCGTGCTGACGCCAACTGTTAAACTGCTTAACAATCTGGTAGGTGTACTGAACAATTTAGCTTCTAAGATTTCGACAGTAGTTGCCAGTTTGTTTGGTAAAGCTACTACACAAACTGAAGCTATGACCAATGCTGCTGAGAAGGGTTCTGAGGCGGAAAAGGAATTTGCTGAAAGCATAAATGAGGCAGGGAATGCTGCAAAGAAATCCCTGAGTGGATTCGACGAGCTGAATCAGTTGCAGGATAAAGATACACCAAGCGTTAGCGATTCAGAAAGCGGTGGCGGCACCAATGAAACGATAACTGCAAGCGTAGAGGTTGCGGACACGATGTCCCCAGCACTACAATCTCTTGTCGACCGGATAAAAAAGTTTTTTGAGCCGATACGGCAAATTGACCTAGCACCTGCAAAGGAAGCGCTTTCAGAGCTTGGCAAGGCTCTATCTAACTTGGGATCCCAAATATCGGAGAAGTTGGAGTGGGCTTGGTTTAATGTTCTTGTACCATTTGGAAAGTGGACAATAGAAAAGGCGGCACCCAAAGTTGCAGAGTTGTTGGCACAAGCATTTGACACCTTTGGGAAAGTGATCAATGCAGTATGGCCGGCGCTGGAAAGACTATGGTCAAACTTTTTAAAACCTGTGGCGGAATGGACCGGAGATGTGTTTATAGACACGTTAGAAGAGATGACAGATTTGTTCAGCGATCTTGGAGATCTTATATCCGGAAAGATATCGTTCAGCGAGTTTCTTAATGGACTAACGGCAACGCAAACGGCACTTGTATCCATCATCACATCACTGATAACGATTAAGGCAGTGGCGTTAGGTATAAAATCGTTTAATGCTATCACAGGTTTTGTAAAGAGTATCAAGAACCTAAATGCTGTTGGAATAATAGGTAAGCTAGGTGAGGTGTTTGCAATAACCTCCAGTGGTGCTGGAACCTTTACTGAGGCAATGGATTTTGCTTTTGGCAAGGGAGCTTCTATAATTGCGGGCATCGCTGCTGTGGCGGCTGGCATTACTTTGGTTGTTACGGGTGTTAAGGATTTTATAAAGAATGGTGCGAGCTTAAAGAATACGATTCTGATTATTGGTGGAGCTATTGCAACAGCAGTGGGTTTGGCCACTGCTGGCTTGTCCGTGCTACTTTCAGCTATTATTGCTGCAGTAGTGGCCGTTGGTGCTTTTGTTGCTGCTATTTTGTTAGAGGAAACGGCAATTATGGGTGTTGAAGAGGCACAAAAGAATCTAACTGCAGCGAAGGAAGCTGCGGCAGAGGCGGAGAATGGCTATATCAATGCGGTAGATGCGGCTGAATCTGCATTAACAAAATTGAAGGATGCGGAAGCGGCTGCTGGAATAACTGGCGAGGAACTTTATGCGCAAGTCCAGAGTGGCACTTTAGATTACGCGGATATGACAGCTGCGCAAAAAGAAGTATATAAGGCCTATCTCGACAATGAGGAGAAGCAAAAGGCTTTAGCGGAAAGCACGGCGGCTCTCAATGAGGCAAAGAAGGCTGAAACGCTCGCTTCGTTGGAGAATGAAATTGCTTTAGGAAAAGAAGCAGGAAGTTATGATAAGTGTAAGGAAAGTATCCTGGCGGCTTACAATGAAGGATCTATTTCCGCCGAGGAATGTAGGGATTTGCTTGCTAAATCAATGAGCGAAATGAGCGATGCTGCTCAGAAAACATTTATGGAGGACATTCCTGGGGATATTAAGGCCGGTTTGGATCCCAATAAGTATGAAACCACAAGAAAGAAAATGGGCGATTGGTTTAAAAAGGTTGGAAAAGGCTTCGTTGAGAACATTTGGCAACCGGTGAAAGACATTTGGAATAATCATATTGCTAAGTATTTCACAGCAAAATGGTGGAGCGATTTAGCAAAAGGCGCTATCAATGGATTCTTGAAACGGATATTCGATGGATTAAATTCTTTGATTGATAAGCTAAATGCATTTGGATTCCAGTTGCCTGATGTTCTAGGTGGAGGACGTATTGGGTTCAATATAAAAAGACTTGAAGTGCCGCAGCTGGCAAGGGGCGCAGTACTTCCCGCAAACAAGCCTTTCCTGGCAATGGTTGGTGATCAGCGGCACGGAACAAACGTCGAAGCGCCACTCTCAACAATCCAGGAAGCCGTTGCTCTGGTTATGACAGATCAGACACAGGCGATTCTTGCCGGCTTTGAGGCGTCAGTTGGTGTACAGCGGGAGATCCTGGAGGCTGTGCTTGGTATCCAGATCGGCGATGATGTGATTGGCAATGCAGTTGCCAGATACAGCAGAAAGCAGGCTGTAATGCGAGGAGGTGCGCTGTGAGATTCTTTGAAGATTACCTGATCGACGGACAGCCTATGCTCGTTCCGGATGCAGATGTGTCATTGTCCTTTGCGGATCTGGACTCCTCGGATTCCGGCCGAGATGAAAGCGGCATTATGCACCGCATCGTAGTACGGGAGCGTGTGGCCACGTGGGGCTTTAACTATTCTCAGCTTACAGTGGAGGAATACCGGTATATGCGCTTACTGTTTGCCGGCAAATCTGAATTTTACTTTACCCACCGTGATTTAGATGGCAATCTTGTTGATACGAGAGCCTACTGCTCCAACGAAAGCATTACATACCATAATGCCCGGCTGGGGCTCTATAAGAACCTGAAATTCAATATTATTGAGTGCTAGGAGGTGGCGCTGTGTTAAAGACACTCATAGTGCTGCCGGATGGCACGGAACTGTTCTCCGGCCGAGGAACAGAGAATGCGATAATCAGCTCCACAATAACCGAATGTGTAAATGGAGCTCAGGAATTAACCCTGGGCTCTGTTTGCTCTAATATGGTGGAGGCGCAGCTGCTGACACCCAATGGCGCGCTTTCCGTCAACGCAGGAGACGAGATCGCAGTCTACAGAGTAGAAGATGATAGAGCACGCCAGAAAGTAGGATTGTTTACCCTGGAAAAGCCGACCCGGTCCAGCGCAAACAAGCTAAGCATTACCGCCTATGACCGTATTAGCTGGCTAGACAAGGATCTTACCCAGTGGCTTGCGGCCCGCACAGGCTGGCCATACCGTCTGTATGATTTTGCCAGACTGGTCTGCAGCGCCTGTGGACTTGAGCTTCTTAATGAGGAATTGCCCAATGGCGATTATCAGATCCAGAAGTTTTCTGCGGACGGTATCACCGGCAGACAGCTTATGCGGTGGATTGGAGAGATCGCCGGCAGATTCTGCAGAGCGACGCCGGATGGCCAGGTAGAGTTTGCGTGGTATACAGCCATTTCTTCCCCTTCCATCGGTACGAATAGTGCTACTGAGATGGAAGTTAAATATACCCCAAGTACTGGGGATCTGTCTTTTGAATCTGCGAAAATCAGTGTCATTGCCGACAACGGCAACGTGGAGATCTCATCAGATCTCCTTGCTGTTGTGGAGTATGCCGACGGCAATGTAGTGCTGGAAAGCTATGGCACATACACACAGCTGTATTACTTCCAAAACAGTCTATCCTATGAGGATTACGCCGTAAAGAAAATTGAGAAGGTGCAGATCCGGCAGAACGAGGAAGATGTGGGGACAATATACCCCGATGATACAGGTGAGGCAAATACCTATATCATCACCGGAAACCATTTGCTGACAGCATTAAGTGCAGAGGCCCTGCAGCCGATCGCTAAGGCACTGTATGAGCAGCTGAAGGATGTATCGTATACACCCTGTAAGGTGTCTATCCCTACGCATCTAGGCATCCAGGCAGGCGATATCGTGAAGATAATCGACCGGAACGGAAAAATTATCACTGCCTATATTATGACCAGGACACAGTCCGGACAGAAGATGACGCTGGAATGTACCGGCTCTGCCAAAAGGGATAGTACCACTGTTGTCAATAACCGCACCTATGAGACGCTTGCCGGTAAGGTCCTGAATCTAAAGATGGATGTGGACGGTCTGCAGGTGGAAAACCGGAAAGGGGAACAGGAGTTTGCAAAACTGAATTTGCAGGTCAGCGGCATTGCTGCCGAGGTCTCCCGGCAGAGCGCCCAGCAGGGAAATCTGACTGCCCAGCTTA
>SVLR01000065.1 GCA_015067785.1 Oscillospiraceae bacterium | reverse complement strand
CTCCGGTGGTCTCCGTAACTGTTACCGCATCGGGTTCATCCACCAGATTTTTTGCCATATACAGCAAAAGCTCTTTCATTGGAATTCTCCTTCGGGATAATTACAGAACACCGGCGTTCTTCAGCAGGCCACGGACAGTGTCGGTGGGCTGAGCACCGTTCTTGATCCAAGCCTGTGCCTTTTCTGCGTCAACAGTAACGGTAGCGGGGTTGGTCAGGGGGTTGTAGGTACCGATCTCCTCAATGCAGCGGCCATCGCGGGGGCTGCGGGAATCAGCAACAACGATACGGTAGTAAGGAGCCTTCTTAGCGCCCATTCTTCTCAGTCTGATCTTTACCATGGGTTTCACCTCCAAAAAATAATTCTTGATTTTACTTTTTTATATCGCAAAGCATTTCTGCTTTTCGAGCCTTAGAACGGAAATCCTCCGAAGCCGCCCATACCGCGCATCCGCTTCATCTTCTTCCCTGCGCCGGGACCGGAGAACTGACGGATCATAGAGCGCATCTGCTCAAAGGATTTGAGGAGCTTGTTGACATCCTCTACCCGGACACCTGCGCCGGCTGCGATCCGCTTCTTGCGGCTTGCACCGATGATGTTCGGATTTTCCCTTTCCTTGGGGGTCATAGAGAGGATGACGGCTTCGGTACGCGCCATTGCCTTTTCATCCACTTGGATGTTCTTCATGGCACCGCCGCCGGGCAGCTGGGCGAGAATATCCTGCATAGAGCCCATAGACTTCATCTGCACCATCTGGTCATAGAAGTCCTGCAGCGTAAATTTATTGGAACGGAGCTTTTCCTCCATCTCGGCGGCCTTCTTCTCATCATAGGCCTTTTCTGCCTTTTCGATGAGGGACAGCACATCGCCCATACCCAAAATGCGGGAAGCCATACGGTCAGGATGGAAGGGCTCGATATCCTCAAGCTTTTCGCCCATACCCACAAATTTAATAGGCTTTCCGGTAATGGCGCGGACAGACAGCGCCGCACCGCCACGGGCGTCACCGTCCAGCTTGGAGAGCATCACAGAGTCGATCTCCAGCCATTCGTTGAAGCTCTGGGCTGCGTTGACGGCATCCTGACCGGTCATTGCGTCAACCACCAGCAGAATTTCGTCCGGGTTTACTGCCGCTTTTACGTTCTGCAGCTCGGTCATCAAGGCTTCGTCAATGTGGAGCCGACCGGCGGTGTCCAAAAACACCATATCGTGACCACGCTGACGGGCGTAGGAAATGGCTTCCTTTGCGATCTGCACCGGGTCAGTCTGTCCCTTTTCGAAAACCGGGATCCCCAGTTTTTCACCGCAGACCTGCAGCTGCGTAATGGCAGCGGGGCGGTAAATATCGCAGGCGACCAACAGCGGGTTTTTGCCCTGCCGCTTCATAAGACCGGCAAGCTTAGAACCGTTGGTGGTTTTACCTGCACCCTGCAGACCTACCAGCATTACAACGGTAGGACCGGAAGGGTTGATCGTAATATGTTTGGTCTCGCTGCCCATGAGTGCCGTCAGCTCTTCGTCAACGATCTTGACGATCATCTGGGCGGGGCTCAGGGCTTCCAGCACATCGGCGCCTACACAGCGCTCAGTGACGGATTTCACAAAGTCCTTGACCACCTTATAGCTGACATCCGCCTCCAAGAGCGCCATACGGATCTCCCGCATTGCTTCCTTGACATCGGATTCTTTCAGGCGGCCTTTGCCTCTGAGCTTTTTGAAGGCAGCGGAGAGTTTTTCGGTTAATCCTTCAAATGCCATAGTTTACTCCTCTATTTCACCGGCAGCAGCGATGATTGCTTCCGCTTCTGCGCGGACTGCCGGGTCGGGGTGGTTTTTCAGTTTTTCCGCAGAGGAAAGGATCGCCTGCTTTGCCTTGCGGCTCTGCAAATAGCGCCGGACAGAGCCGGTCTTTTCTTCCATTCTCTGCAAATGGGCTTCTGCCCGGAGGATGTTCTCGTGGACACCCTGACGGCTGACACCCAGCTCCTCAGCAATTTCTGCTAAGGACATATCCTGATTGTACTTAAGATCCAGACACATCTTCTGGCGCTCTGTCAGCAGCTCTCCGTAATGATCGAAAAGCAGCAGTGTTTCCACAGCGTCCATAAACGGTCCTCCTGTCAATCAGTTTTCCTTTACACCTGAGCTATGATACTATAAGACAGCACAAATGTCAAGTATTTTTTCTTGTCACCTTAAAGAATTTTATACCAAGCTATGCCCTCATTGGTGGGGAGAAAGCCGCACCGGGAATAGAGCTTCATTGCGGGGATATTATTCTCCGCAACCGATAAGCGAATCACCTCCGCGGTAAGCACTTGGCAGAGGGCGGCCAGCACTTCCCTGCCGGCGCCCTTTTGGCAGGCGGCAATAGAGAGGATCTCGTCATCCTCTGCAATGCCAATGCCGTAGAGCGTGCCTTCCTTGTGGACAAAATAGGAACTTTTTTCGTAGGTTTCCCGGTCTAATAGGCGCATCTGATTTGCGGTGGGGACGGCTGCCATTTTTTCATTATAGATGCGGCAGAAGTCCGGCCATGTCTTTTCCGTCACCGGAAACAGTGAAAGACTTGTCTCCCCTACGCTGTCTACTGCGCCCTTCAGGGTCAGAAGCGTGGTGTGATGGGGGTACTTTTCTAAAGACGGATGCCCGGTGGCAAAAATCTTTTCTGCGCCTGCGGCACGGCAAAAATCAACGCATTCTTTGAGCAGTTCCTCCGGGGTCTCGGAGCTTCGTATATGAATATAGGCGGTCTGGGCTGTGGGAATTTCTCTGAGAATAAGGCTTGCCACACCGTTTTCGGTAGTAAAGAGCGGAATATCTCTCAAAAATAATCACCTCTTTTCTTATAATAACACAAAACCTTTCCTGCGTCTATGGGTTAGAATACTTGATTTTTCGGTAAAAATCTGCTACTCTTACATCCGAAAGGTTGGTGAAACAAATGAAGAAGATCATCTGCAAGAAGGAATACGATACCGAGACCGCAACCCTCATCAAGAAGGTTACATATGGTTACTACGGCGACCCCGCAGGCTATGAGGAAATTCTGTTCCAGACCCCCGAGGGACTGTACTTTACGTACACCCGTGGCGGCGAGGCTTCCCCCTATAACGGAGAGGACATCACCCGCGTGGCAAAGACCAAGGTAAACGAATGGATCGAAAACCACTAAGAAGCTGAGACCGCAAAAGCGGTCTCTTTTTTTACCGTGAGTCGTTGGCAGTGAACAAAAACGGCGCATCGAGCGCCGGTTTTATTTCGGGTCGTCGGGGACGCCGACCCCTACAAGCACGATTGTCATTCTGAGCGAAGTGCGATAGCACGCAGTCGAAGAATCCGTTTTGAAGAGAACAGATTCCTCGGCTACGCTCGGGATGACAGGGAAAAGACGGGAGTGCAAACCGGGAGTGGTGCTCCGCGCAGCGAATCAAAATATCAATGATTGCCGGTGGCAATCATACCTTGATTTAATGCCACAGATGCAGAGCGTCCTCGCAATGACAACCCTCATCCGTCAAAAATCAAAGATTTTTGCCACCTTCCCCCAGGGGAAGGCTTTTTTTCTTGACAGAAAAAGCCTTTGTGCTATTATATTATGAGGAAAACGAGAGGAGGCGGAATATGGAGACGGTGCAGATGCAAGTGATTGCAAAGATCCGCAATGATTTTTCGCAAAAGTTCGGCATACCCCGGCAGAGCGGGCTTGCAGAGAGCGTCCTCTCCCGGATCGTTTTCGAGCCGGAGTTTCGCAATGAGGATGCGCTCCGGGGCATTGAAGGCTTTAGTCATCTGTGGCTTATTTGGCAGTTTTCCGAAAATGTCCGCTCCTCCTGGTCTCCTACTGTCCGTCCGCCACGGTTGGGCGGTAATACACGCTTAGGTGTTTTTGCTACCCGGTCTTCTTTCCGTCCTAACGCGATGGGGCTTTCCAGCGTTCGGCTTCTTGGCACAGAGCGAACTGCGGAGGGCACAGTTCTGATCGTTGCCGGGGCGGATATGCTGGACGGCACACCTATTTTTGATATTAAGCCTTATATCCCCTACTGTGACAGCCACCCGGAGGCTTCGGGCGGTTTTACGGATACCGCCGGGGATTTTCTTTTAGATGTGAATTTTCCGGCAGAACTGCTTTCCAAGCTCCCCAAAGAAAAGCACGATGCGGTTTTGGAGGTTCTATCCCACGATCCCCGTCCCTCCTATCAAAATGATCCTGACCGGGTCTACGGACTGACCTACGGCAGCTTCGATATTCGCTTTACAGTTAAAGAAAACACCCTGCTGGTGCAAGAGGTAACAGAAAAATGATCATTGATTTTCACACCCATATGTTTCCCAAGAAAATTGCCGCCCACGCTATTGCCACCATTGAAATAAAGGCAGCCACACCCGCCTACACCGACGGCTCTTTAGAGGGTCTCCGGGCA
>SVLR01000022.1 GCA_015067785.1 Oscillospiraceae bacterium | reverse complement strand
AACAATGCGGAGACCGAAAATGTTCGCGTCTATACGCGCAGCGGTAATATCATTGAAGGCACCTTCCAGCTTTCGAACGCCTCCATCCATGTTAATGGCGATTACAATTCTACCTCTCGTAATTATGACACCTGCGAGGTTGTGCTTGACGAGGATGTTCGATCTGCGGCAGATACCCGGAAGCTTGGTATCGAGGTGGGTGACATTGTTTGCTTCGATCCCCGGACAAAGCGGACTGCCTCCGGTTATCTCAAGAGCCGTTTCTTAGACGATAAGCTGTCAGTCGGCATTCTGTTCGGGTTTGCCAAGTACCTGAAGGATGAAAAGATCACACTCCCCCGCCCTGTTTATGCCCACATCACTGTCTACGAAGAGGTGGGTCACGGTGGCTCCGGCTCTGTTCCTGAAGGTGTGACTGAGGCGATTTCTGTGGATATGGGTTGTGTAGGTAACGGTCTGCAATGCACTGAACGACAGGTATCCATATGCGCCAAGGACTCCGGTGGTCCCTATAGCTACGAGGTTATTGGCAAGCTGATCGATGCCGCCAAGAAAACAAATGCGGATTATGCGGTGGATGTCTATCCACACTATGGCTCCGATGTGGAAGCCACACTCCGCGGCGGTTACGATATCCGTCACGGACTGATCGGCGCCGGTGTCTATGCCAGCCACGGCTATGAGCGCAGCCACATTGACGGTGTATATAACACATTGAAGGTCCTTTGCGGCTATATTTTGTAAGGAGAGAATGTTATGACTGATATATTGATCATTGGCGGTGGTCCAGCCGGGCTCACAGCGGCGATCTACGCCGCAAGAGCAGGACGCACCGTTGTTGTATGCGAAAGAGAAACCTTGGGAGGACAGATCACCCAGTCCCATCAGGTGGATAATTACCCTGGTCTCCCCCGCATCAGCGGTATGGAGCTAAGCGACGCCTTTTGCGCACAGGCAATGGATGCCGGTGCGGAGATTGCATTTGCGTCCGTTGAATCCCTCGCATGCAACCCAGACGGCACTTTTACCGCCGAAACGGATGACGAGCCCATCACCGCAAAGGCCGTTATTCTTGCCACCGGTGCACGGCCCAGAGCTATGGGCATCGACAACGAAAACGCACTGATTGGCAAAGGCATCAGCTACTGCGCACTGTGCGACGGTGCATTCTTTAAGGGTAAGGACGTGGTAGTCGTAGGCGGTGGCAATACCGCATTCTCTGATGCGCTGTTTCTTGCAAAGCTTTGCAATCGTGTGACGATTGTGCACCGCCGTGACAGCTTCCGTGCAGAGCAGGCAAGTGTAGAACTGGCAAAAAACACGGAAAATATCACCCTGTTGACCCCTTACACTCCTGTCGCGCTTACCGAGGACGGCAAGCTCACCGGGATCACCGTTAAAAATGTGAATACCGGAGATATACAGACCATCCCCACCGATGCGGTCTTTGTTGCCTTTGGTCGTCAACCAGACTGTGGTCTAATCGCAGAATATGCAGATTTCGACGAGCAGGGCTATGCCTCCTCTGGAGAAAACTGCAGCACCAAGACACCCGGTCTGTTTGTTGCCGGCGACTGCCGCAGCAAGGAGGTCCGCCAACTGACCACAGCCACAGCCGACGGCACCATCGCAGCCACCGCTGCCTGCGAATACTTGGAAAGACTATAAAAATAAGCGTCCAAAACGGACGCTTATTTTTATTTATCAGGCGTACCGACAAAGAGCAAATGGTTGCTCATACCTAAGCATTCTGGTTTTTCACAGATATAGAAATGATAACGCAGGTACTGTTCGTAGGATTTTTCATCCAAACGGTTTATAAGCTCCTGCAAAAGTTCGCTTACACCATCTGCTGCGATCTCGTGGCAGACCTTAATGCCGGCATCCGCAAGGATTGTTCTGCACTGATCCACCGTATGGAAAACAAAGGGAAAATCATTCAAGCGGAAGGTCTCCTTATTGTAGTGACCGTTTATTAGGTAATCATCCTGGCTTTGCTGCATAGTCAAAATGACAATATCATTGGAAATGAATGCAAAGAATATCTTTCCGTCGGGCTTACAAACTCGCTTTGCTTCCTCTATGCAGCGCAGCTTGTCAGCGTCCTCGTGCAGATGATACAGCGGACCAAACAAAAGCACTACATCGAAAGATGTACTATCGTATCGGCTAAGATCGAGAGCATTTCCCTGAACCAAGTCAATCTTATCATCGTCAGTTATCTTCGCACGGAAAGCTGCAATATTTGCATCAGCAAGTTCCAACGCAGACACCCGGTATCCCTTTCGAGCAAAGTACAGGCCATACTCTCCAGCACCGGCGCCCACATCAAGAATCTTCGCACCGGGAGTCAAATACTTCTCGATGTACCGCACTGTTGTTAAAAATTCCACCCGCGCGGCTTGCGATTTGTTCAGGCGACTGTTCTCGTCAAACTGTCGGTATACCTCCTGCACCAACTGGGCATCGTCAGCGAAAGCAATATCTTCAGCAAAATGTTTGGGCTTTTCCCAATCGCTGCGGAGAATCGCGTATTGCGCAGCATCACAAATACCTTGGTTGTTGCGATCACAGGCCCGATGTGTGCCTTCGTACTTCATGCCACATTTCCTCATAACGTTACCGGAATGAGGATTGTTGGGGTCATGTCTGGCCGCTACACGGTTCATGCCGACTTCTGTAAAAAAATACTCGATAACCGCAGACAGCGCTTCAGTCATAATTCCCTTATGCCACCAACTGTTGCCAATGCAATATCCAATCTCCGCTTCTTCCACCCGGTAGTTCTGACGAACCACACTGATGGAGCCGATAGGTTCACCAATCTCCTTCAGCACGATCATCCATTGATAAAAAGCAGGGTCTTCGTAGCCCTCCATCCATCGCTTCAGTGTAGTATAGGCTGCCTCTACTGTCTCATAAGCTGGCCAAGTCAAGAATCTCGTAACCTCCGGATTGGACGCCCAGTTGCGGAACATCGGCTCTGCATCCTCTAAAACGGCTTTTCGCAGAATTAACCTATCTGTTTCTATGGTCTGAGTTCCCTTATGTGTTAGCATTGCGGTTTCCTCCTCTCCAGGCGATAAAGAATGTAGTCATAGCAGGTCTCTGCGGTATTGAAGCGCGTTTCAAAAGTTACAGTCTTAACATACCGGAAACCGCACTTTTCAATGACCCGTCGGGACTGATCATTCCAAATAAAGTGACCGACTAAAATAAAGTCCAGTCCTTCACTATCGAAAAGCCAATTGATCACTGCCTTCACAGCCTCCGGCATCAACCCCTGACCCCAGTAATCCTTAGACAGTACATAGCCAATCTCCCGACCTTGCAAATGGGATAGCTCCGGATAATTTGCTTCCTTGTAACACTCAACGCCTAAGGAGCCAATGACCTTTCCCTGATGCTCCAGAGCAAAAACATGCTTTCCCTCAATGAAATAGGAGAGAATTCGTCTTGTCTCCTCTATATCCCGGTGCGGATTCCATCCAGCCATCTGTCCCACGCCGTCTACTTTGGCATATTCATAGAAATCATCCAAATCCGTCTCCCGCCAAGGACGAAGCGTCAGGCGCTCGGTGGTGAGTACCACATCCGAAATATCAATTAACTTATTCATTTGTCATCCGTCCTTTCTAAAAACATCTAATGTATGATGGGAATATCCTACCATATCCTGGCGCTCACAGGTCGCAAAATGATAGCGAAGATATAATTGAAAAGTTTCCTCATCCATTTCTTCCATAGTCTTTCGCATATGATTCGCGTATCCATCCGTAGCAACAAAATGTAGCTGAGTCACCGCGAAATGACTGCGAAGCTTATCAATGTCTTCTTTGCGGTGCAGTTCGAACAGATCCCACGGCTGAGAAAATGTTTCAAAGGTTACAGGATCAATCATACATTTCTCAATAATATTGTGTATCTCGCCGCGAATAAAGCCATAGGAAAGTACGGAGGCATCTCCCATACAGTATGCGATGAAAACAATGCCGCCTTTCTTCGTGACCCTAATAGCCTCAGATAACGCCTGCAGCTTGTCTTCCTCGGTAAACAGATGATACATCGGCCCAAGGAGCAAAGTAATGTCGTATGTATCCGTATCATATATAGATAAATCTTTGGCATTTCCTTGGGTTACGGTAATTCTTTCACCTTGTGTGGTGTTTTGATTAAAAATATCTATGTTGTGCTCGACCAACTCCACCGCGTCAACTTGATAGCCAGATCTCGCAAAATGATGACTGTATCGTCCTGTCGCCGCACCAATTTCCAAAACCCGCATACCGGGTTTCAAATATTTTTCGATGTAACGCACCGTTGTTAAAAATTCCACCATACCGTACCGTGAACAAAGTCGGTTGTCTTCATCGTAATTTTCGTAATAGTTTGTGAGTATCTGTAAGGTTTCCATAGCATTCCCTCCTAAAATAAAAAACAGTGCAAGCACCTCGTTAAAATGAGAGCTTGCACTGCTGTCTTTTTATATAACCTATAAAAGTATCCTAAAAAGAGTATGACAATGTAAGCCCATCTCTATGCCAAGGCATGGGTTTTACGGACTGGTTATTAAAGTTTACACGGAAATAACAGAACATTGCCAAAACTCCTTTCCTGAAATTTGTGCGATTATACACCCAAAAATATACATTGTCAATAGAATAATACAAATAATTTATTCTGCCGGCACAGTTTCCCCCGGCCAATCCAGAATACCGCCAAATTCGACGATGTTGGTGTAGCCAAGAGCGACCAATTTCTCACTGGCCTGCTTACTGCGGTTGCCGCTTCGGCAATAGACCAAAATAAGCTGATCCTTGTTTGGTAGCTCCGGGATCTCACCGCTTCCGATGCTCTCATTTGGAACATTGATAGCGCCGGGAATATGACCGGCGGCAAACTCGTCCACACGGCGAACATCCAAGATAATATAGCCGGTCTGACTGTTCATAATAGCAATTGCTTCATCCATCGAGATCTGTCGATAAGTTCCCCCATTCTGCGCAGGGTCGGTAGGGTCCACCGGCTTATTGAACGGAAAGGGACCTGTACAGCCGTTCAGAAGCATTACCGCAAACAAAGCAAATAGGAACCGTTTCATATATCAGCTGTTATCCTCCATAGACATCTGCCCTTCCAAGCGGTTGCGAAGGTCATAGAGATCGTTAAAGTAACCGGTATACTCAACATAGTAATTGCTGTTCGGGAACAGATAGCGGTGAAGATCAATCAGGTAATCGTCGGTCATACTTGCGATATAGTCTACGACGATTTGGTTGGGCTCGGTCTTATTATAGGAAGCCGTCCGGGGATACCGGGTCTGATTGACATAGTCGATATGATGGCGGAATATAGGAGAATTGGGCTTGTCCTGAATCAGATCGTCTAAAAGCTGCTCATAGATCTCTGCCATCATCGGACGCACAACACGGTTTAGAATGGCTCTGCCCGGCTCATTGGCGTAGATCATTGCATAATTTTCTTTCTTGTAAGACTGGACGGCCCGGAAATGGGATTCATCCAGCTTAATATAGGGTTTTCCATAGCTATTTTCAATGATATTCACAACCAGATTATTGATGATTTCCGAGTTAACCGTACCGATCACCGAGGACATAAATGCGTTATTCTCGATCATTTGGATACTGGTTGCATCCTGACGGTCTTTGCCAAGGTAAGCAATGATGTCGGAAATACGGACAACATTGCCCTCCAGGGTGGACGGCTGTACCTTATTGGAATAACCGGGAATGGTATAGCACTTCTCAAGCTCTGCCTCAAAATCTGCAAAGCTCTCCATAGGTACAGGGAAATATTCTGAGAGCTCAATTTCGCCGTTATGACCGGCAATGCCGGAAAGGGTCTGCAGTGTTAAGTCCAGCGGAAAAATCTGGCTCAGCACTCTGGCTGAGTGGATATTATGGGTAAAATACCGACCGGTATGGCTGTTATACAGCTCGTTAAGGTAAACCTCACCACAGTGGGCAAAGGGCGTATGACCGATGTCGTGGCCCAAGGCAATAGCCTCGATCAGATCAAGATTCAAATTGAGCGCTCTGCCAATGGTACGGGCGATCCGGGAAACCAACTGCACATGCAGGCTGCGACGAGTAATGTCGTCGTTCCGGATCAGAGAGAACACCTGCGTCTTATCTGTATAACGGTTGTAATAAGGACTATATAAAATCCGGTCTACATCCTTTGCAAAATTGGGACGCCAAATCTCAGTGGAGGGAAAAACGCCGTTGCGTCGAATTGCTTTGTCATCGTGACAAGAAAAATCGGTATAAGACCCACTCCTCTTTTCCTGCTCCATAAGAGCGGAAAGTTCAGCTGATAATTGCTTTTTTGCCATATAAACGCCTCCTTTTCTTGTATTATAGCATAAAGACAAAGGAATGTAAACACAAAACGGGCGATATCCGTTCGTTTGTGTTTTCTCCGCAATTCATTGAATCATCAAATGTTCAAAAGTATAAGCGCTACAATAATGCCTGACAGCGAGGCCCATTGCACCTTCCTCAGTCTTTCCTTAAACACCGCAACACCAGCCAGTGTTACGATCAACAATGTGCCGACACTGAATGTGGGATATACGACCACCGCAGGCAATTCCGCGAGGGATGCAACAAGAAATTTTGCGGAAAAGAAATTGGGAATACCGATAAGGGTTCCGTACAACAGCTCTTTGAAGCCGGGTCGCTCCTCCTTACTGATTACCAACACAATGCATAATGCAAAAGCCGTACCAAAGGTATAAAACAAGTACTGCGAAGAAAGAGACCCGGGCGCTGACACATCAAAAAACTTCGCCATCACATCGGCTCCACCGCTGAGAAGCAAACTTAGAATCAACCCGAAGCCAAAGGATTGCTCTGTGTTTCCCTCTCGTCGGTTGATCAGAATAATGGCAAATACCGCAATACAAAAGCCTGCGATTTGGATGACAGTAGGCATTTCATTGAAAATTAGAACGGATGCAATAATCGGTACAAGGAGACCCAGCTTCATAAAGACAGAAGACAAAACAATACCGTATTTATTTGTATTTGCCTGAAATAGGACAAAGCCGCCCAAATAGAGTACGCCGCTGATAATACCTAACCAAAGCGTCACGGAGAATCCTTGCGTTTGCGGCATTAACAAATTAAATCCGGCATATCCTGCCCCCAGCAAGGCGCAAACAAAATAATTCGTCGCCAACATACTTAAATTTGCCTTAATTTTACCGGAGCTGACGCGCATTATGATCGAGATCATTGAGCTACTCAAAACAGCCAGCAATAAGTAAACCATTTGAATTCCTCCGCCGTATTAATCGTTTTCAATCAGAGAGTACTCCCCGCTCCTGAGAACAGCTATGAGATCCTTGGGTGTTCTTATTCTTCTTTCTGTCACAATACCGCCCTTTGCCAAGCGGTTTATGCCGTGTATATCTGACCCTGAGGTCATTGCGATACCGTAGTAAGAAGCGAAAAGTCTCGCCATTTCATTACGGAATTTTTCTGTGCCGCCATTAAATACTTCTATACCAAACAGTCCCTTAGGATCAGCCACTTCCATTCCATCACGGAATGGATGCGCCTGTACAACACATACATCAGGAGGGATCAAGTGCAACAACTCGCTAACACTGCCGATTTCGTTTAGTCTTGGTGCTGCGTAAAAAAATTCCTCATTTAAGCCATAAACCAAATAATCGTTTGGATGACCGTCAAAGCGCACCTCCGCACCGGGAAGCACAGTAAAGCCGATCTTGGTGCCCACATCCTTTGCGGCATAGTAGCCCTTAAGCCAGCGTTTCACCTGCTGCTCGTGGGAAAGTCCCTTTACATCCTCCGGAAACCAGCGGGTGTAAAAACGCTCGATATAATGATCGGTAATGACTATTCCGTCATAGCCTGCATCCTTATACAGATGTACAAGCTCACCGGCGCTGAGCAAGGCACCCCGATCACACTCCTTTGTGTGTGCATGAAGCTCATATTTATAAACGGCCATGGATATCACCTCGAAATTTTTACTTATTATACACCATTAAAACAAAAAATGACAGAGGCAATTTACCTCTGTCAAAAGTTTTGCATTTTATCAGTATTCTATTGTTCGGTTCGCAAGCGACGCCACCAAAGAATACATCTCCTTTTCACTGCGTACATTATGCGCCATTTTGAGGATCTCCTGCTTTCGTTCTTCAGTGAGATTTGCGTAGTAGTTCATCGCGGCGGTATTTGCAGAAAGCGCAAGACCAAAACCGATGGGGATGTTATAGAAATCCATTGTTTCTTCCTCCTTATGCTGCTGCATCCAGCATGTTCTCTATAAAAATTCCGTAGCCGCGGGTTGGATCGTTAACGAGAACATGGGTCACCGCACCGACAAGCTTGCCGTTCTGAATAATGGGACTGCCGCTCATTCCTTGCACGATGCCGCCGGTGGCTTCGAGTAGCGCCGGGTCAGTTACTTTTATCAGCATATTTCTTCCCCCGTCCTTGGAACTGGGATATATTTTCAAAATCTCCACAGAATATTCCCGTACTTCTTCCCCACTCACATTACTGCGAATGACTGCGCCACCGGTGCGGATCTCATCGTTATCTGCAACGGGAAGCGCTTTTCCCTGCCAGTGGGCATTGATCGTGCCAAAAATGCCCTGCTGCACATTTTTTTCAATGATACCTATGGGCGTTTTATCCCGCAGGCTACCGACCAATTGTCCCGGTTCCCCTGCACGACCTTTAATAATAGACAAAATGGTGGCGCGATATATGGTTCCTTTTGACACGGGCACAGGCTGACCGTTGCCTCCATTCACACCGTGTCCTAAAGCGCCAAATGTTCCATTCGCAGGATTATACCAGGTAACCGTGCCCACACCGGAAATTCCTTGTTTCAGATAAATGCCAAGTCGAGGTCCATCCTCTGTTTGAATCGGCTGGACTTTGGTGCTCTTCATCTTACCGTATCGGATATATCGAACCTCTGCATTCTCCTTATTCGCATCTAAGGCATTCGAAATATCCTCTGTGCAATGCACCGCTCTTCCGTTAATATTTACGATCTTGTCACCAATCTGCAGTCCCGCCTTTTGGGCCGCTGCGCCAAGTATGGAATCAAAGCCTGCGATCACCATACTGTCGTCACCCAAATTAAGACCCACAACCTTTCCTCCAGGCACTAATGTGTCAGCCGCCGCTGCACCAAATGGCAATACTGTTACGCAAAACGACAACACAATTGCAATGACTGTCATTCTTTTCATTCTTCCGCCCCCTAATTTTCTCTGCGTGTTTAATATACCTCGTCGCAGCCTTCGATAACCTATGCAAATGTCGAAAAATCAGGTGGGATATACCAATTTGTCCGCAATCTGTAACCGTGTCATTCAAAACAAAATTATATATTTATCATATATATTCTTTTTACCTATTGACAAAGTAGGTAATTAATGCTATATTACCTACGGAATTTATAGGTAATTACTATGTGGAGGTACCACTATGAAAGTTTACGCTGATAATGCCGCAACAACGAAGATGAGCGATATCGCCATCGCGGCTATGACAGACTGTTATTATAAATATTACGGCAATCCCTCCAGCTTACACACCGTCGGTCAGGAAGCCAAAGAAAAGCTGGAAGATGCCCGCGCCCGGGTTGCAGCTTGCCTTGGCTGTGAACCCAAAGAGATCTATTTCACCTCCGGTGGCAGTGAGGCCGACAATCAGGCAATTATCTCCGCTGCCCGTTCAGGTGCAAAGAAAGGTAAAAAACATATCATTTCCACTGCTTTTGAGCACCACGCTGTCCTGCACACGCTGCAGCGGCTGGAAAAGGAAGGCTTCGAAATTACCCTTTTGGATGTCCACAACGGTCACAACATTACCGCCCACCAGGTTAAGGACGCCATCCGTGAGGATACCTGTCTTGTTACCGCAATGTATGCCAATAATGAGATCGGTTCTATCCTTCCTATTCCGGAGATCGGTGCCATCTGCAAAGCAGCCGGTGTAATCTTCCACACCGACGCAGTTCAGGCTGTTGGGCATATCCACATCAATGTGAAGGAACAGAACATTGATATGCTCAGTCTTTCTGCTCATAAGTTCCACGGTCCCAAAGGTGTCGGTGTTCTGTATGCCCGCCGAGGCATTGCCCTGCAGAATTTGATCGACGGTGGTGCACAGGAGCGCGGTAAGCGAGGCGGCACAGAGAATCTCCCCGGCATTTGCGGTCTTGCGGCCGCTTTAGAGGATGCCTGCGCCCACATCGATGAGAATGCCGCCAAGGTCTCCGCCATGCGGGATAAGCTGATCGCCGGCCTTTCCCAGATCCCCCACTGCGCCCTGAACGGCGACCCCGTTAACCGCCTACCCGGCAATGTAAGTTTCTGCTTTGAGGGCATTGAAGGCGAAGCGCTGCTCCTTTATTTAGATGCCTATGGCATCTGTGCTTCCTCCGGCTCTGCCTGCACCTCCGGCAGCTTAGACCCCAGCCATGTGCTTCTTGCCATTGGCCGCATTCATGATGTTGCACACGGCTCTCTGCGGCTTTCCCTGGATCACAATAATACAAACGAAGATATTGACCACATCTTAACCGCTGTCCCTCAGGTCGTTTCGCTGCTACGGAATATGAGCCCCGTATGGCGCGATCTGCAAAACGGCACAAGAGAATATATTCTTTAAGAGGAGATAAATAATTATGGCACTTTATAGCGAGGTCGTAATGGACCACTTTATGCACCCCAGAAATGTGGGCGTGATTGAAAATCCCGACGGTGTCGGTCAGGTCGGCAACGCAAAATGCGGCGACATTATGAAAATTTACCTGAAGATCGAAAATGACATCATTGTAGATGTAAAATTTGAGACCTTCGGCTGCGGCTCAGCAATTGCATCCTCTTCTATGGCAACTGAGATGATCAAGGGCAAGCCCATCTCTGAGGCGCTGACGCTGACAAACAAGGCCGTTGCAGAAGCGCTTGACGGTCTGCCCGTCCACAAGATTCACTGCTCCGTACTTGCTGAAGAGGCTATCAAATCCGCTGTCAAGGATTATTACGATAGAAACGGCATCTCATATGATCCTAAGTTCTTCCCCGATTGCGAGCATTGCGAGCACTGTGAGTAAGCCATGATCGTATCGACAAAAGGGCGCTACGCCCTACGGGTGATGCTCCATTTCGCACTTAGCGGAAATGAGCAGTACATCCCTCTAAAAGAAATTGCCGAGTCAGAAGAAATTAGTCAAAAGTATTTGGAATCTATAATGACGACTCTATCGAAAGCCGGCTTTGTGGACGCTGTACACGGCAAGGGCGGTGGCTACCGCCTCAATCGCGCACCGGAGGAATATACAGTCGGCAGCATTCTAAAACTGACAGAGGGCTCTCTTGCAGCTGTCTCCTGTACCAGTCAAGGACCTGCCGCCTGCTCCCGCGCAACCTGCTGCCAAACCAAGCCAATGTGGGAAAAGCTGGACGCAATGATCGATGACTTCTTAGAAAATATTACCCTTGCGGATCTTATGGACAAAAAATAAGCGGTGCGAACATGCACCGCTTATTTTAATTACATTCTCGCTACCCTCAGCATTGCTTCATAGAGTGCACAGAGTTTCTTATATTTCGCCTCGTATTTATCTGTTGAGGTGGGCTGATAACGCTTTTGGAATGTAACGCAACTCTGTGTGGCTTCCTCATAGCACCGAAATACGCCGTCCGTAACTGCGCCCACCAATGTTGCACCGAGACAAGCAGCCTCTTTTTCGGTAGGGATCACCACAGGAAGTCCGGTGATGTCCGCCTGCAGCTGACACCAGATGGGGCTCTTTGCGCCACCTCCTGTTGCAATAATGTGGGAGATCTCTGTTCCTTTCGTGCAGATATGATCGCAATTCTTGCGAAGCATGAACGCAACGCCCTCCATCACCGCGCAAGCCATATCGTAAATATCATGTTCCTGACGCAAACCGTAAAACATGCCGGAAGCATCCGCATCAAATTCCGGTGCATTGGTACCAACTAAATATGGCAAAAAAATCAGGCTGTTGGGCAACTCCCGCTGCGCCAGCACCTCATTCATCTCCAATATAACCAAGGACTCTGCCTGGCCTGTCAAGGTGATCTGTCCAACCTCATCGGCCGGAATTTGATTCTTTATCATTATTTCAGAAAGTAAAGAAACAAGACAGGCAAAATACTTTTCGCCATCAAATTCCACAAAGCCGTTTTCACGGATATATTCTGCCGGAACGCTCTGTCGATCGATCAGCTGCATTTCCTGCGTATATACCGCAACCTTAATGTTGGTAGAGCCAAGATCTACGCCAAAATAATACGTAGTATCCCTCCCGCAGCGGCGGTTATGTTCTAACAGTCTCTAATATCCTTGCTACAAGATCGTCGCGGCCTGTTCCCTTTTCCGCAGAGAACGGAATGATGGGACAGTCATCCGGCAGTTCAAGGTCCTCCCGAATAGTTTCCAGATTTGGGAGGATCTCACTTTTCTTCAGCTTATCCAGCTTATTTGCAACTACCACAAAGGGGCAGCCGCTGCCTATAAACCAATTTGCCATAGTAATATCGTTGTTGGTAGGCGCGTGTCGGGCATCCACGATCAGCACGCCCAGATCGATCCGACCGGAGGCAAAATAGTCCTCCATCAGCTTGCCCCAGCGCTCCTTTTCCTTTTGGGAAACCTGAGCAAAGCCATAGCCGGGCAGATCAACAAGGTAGCACTTTTTGTCAAGAACGAAATAATTGACATGGATGGTCTTCCCCGGTTTATCCCCTACCCTTGCAAAATTCTTTCGCATCAGCAGGCGGTTGATCACCGAGGATTTGCCTACATTAGACTTACCGGCAAAGGCAATCTCCGGTAGTCTTTCCTTTGGAAAACTACCGGGATTTGCCGCCGAGATCAAAAATTCCACATTGTGAAAGTTCATAGATTTTACCTCACTGACGAATCCCCGGCTTTTGTACCTTATTCTTTGCGTCACCGGGGATTTCCGGGAGCATAGACGGCTTCAATGCTGTTTTACGGTTTAGCGCTGTTTCCAGAACGGTTTCAACCGTTTCCGCCGTCACGAAATTGAGGGCGCGGCGCACTGTCTGATCGATATCCTCCAGATCCCGGTCATTGTCCTTGGGAATAATGACCGTGTGGACACCATGGCGGTAAGCTGCCATCGTCTTTTCCTTAAGTCCGCCGATAGGCAGCACACGCCCGCGGATGGAGATCTCACCGGTCATCGCCACATCGCTTCGAACTGTGACGCCGGTAAGTGCGGAAACCATAGCAGTGCATACTGCGATGCCGGCAGAAGGTCCGTCCTTGGGAACAGCGCCCTCCGGGAAATGGACATGAATGTCCTTCGTTTTATAAAAGTCACCGGAAATACCGAGACTGCCTGCGTTGGCACGGATATAGCTCAGTGCCGCGTGGGCGGATTCCTTCATCACATCGCCTAAGTTGCCGGTCAGCTCTAACTTTCCACTGCCGTCCATTACATTCACTTCTACGCTGAGGGTCTCACCGCCTACAGAAGTCCAGGCAAGACCGGTTACGAGGCCCACCTGATCCTTTGCAGGAATCCGGTCCGGCAGGTACTTATGAACACCTAAAAGGCTCTCTACATTGCTGCCTCTGACCACATTGCGGACAGGGTCCTGAGAGGTCGTGATCTGCATAGCGGTCTTACGGCAAACCTCTGTGATCGAACGCTCCAAATTGCGTACACCGGATTCCTTGGTGTAGCAGGCAATGATCTCCCGGATACCGTCATCAGCAAAACGGAGCTGACTGCGGCTAAGACCATGTTTCTTTAGCTGTTTAGGGATCAAGTGCTCCTTGGCGATCATCACCTTTTCTTCGTCAGTATAGGACGATAACTGGATGATCTCCATACGGTCAAGGAGCGGTCTTGGGATGGTATCGAGGGTATTGGCAGTGGTGATGAACATTACATCCTGAAGGTTCACGGGAATCTCCATAAAATGATCCCGATATGCCTTGTTTTGCTCACCGTCCAGTACCTCCAGAAGCGCTGCTGCAGGGTCCCCCCGGTGATCTGCACCCATTTTGTCGATCTCGTCCAGAAGTAGCACCGGGTTCATACTGCCGGCTTGGATCAGGCCGGTGATGATCCTGCCGGGCATTGCGCCTACATAGGTTTTTCTGTGTCCCCGGATGTCTGCCTCATCCCGAACGCCACCAAGGGATACCCGCGCCAGCTTTCTGTTAAGGCAGTGGGCGATAGAATATGCGATGGAGGTCTTACCCACACCGGGAGGGCCAACAAGGCAGAGTATCTGGGGCGGCATTTCCGGCGCTACCTGACGGACGGCGATTGTCTCCAATATCCGTTCCTTGACCTTCTCAAGCCCGTAGTGCTCCTTATCGAGGATCTTTCGTGCAGTATCCACCTGCACCCGCTCCTTGGTTTTCTTATGCCAAGGCAGCTCCAAGACGGTGTCAAGGTAATTACGGAGCACGGAGGCCTCTGCAGAGCCGAAGTGCTGCTTTTTAAGCCGCGAAACATCCTTCAGGAGCTTCTCCTGCGTATCCTTTTCCAAACCAAGGGCAAGGATGCTTCGGATATATTCGTCAAATTCCTCCGCTTCGTCTCCTTCACCCAGCTCTTCCCGGATGACCTTCATTTGCTCCCGCAGGTAATAGTCCCGCTGTTCCTGATCCAGATAAGCCCGGGTCTTTTCCTGAATTTCATTTTCAAGCTGGAGCATCTGCATTTCCTGCTGCAAGAGCCGCAGGGCATTTTCTAAGCGCTTTACAGGGTTAAACTGGCATAAAAGCTTAGCCTTATCGGGATAGTCCATTCCGGAATTTTGGGCAATGGTATCAGCAACAAAGCCGGTATCCTCTGATGCAATCATACGAAGCTGCACCGTCTGGGCTGGCCGTTCGGCAAGCTCCATATAGGCACCGTATGCACCCTTGGCCTCCCGGCGAAGAGCACGGGCATGGAGATTCTCAGCTGTTTTTACATCCTCCGCACGGGCAACCGTAGCAGACATATAGGGTTCGTTTTGCAGTATATTGGTGATCCGTGCCCGGCAGATGCCGGTGACCAAAACACGGATGTTATTTTCCTGAGATTTAAGGATCTGCTTAACATGAACGACAGTTCCGACAGGATAAAGCCCGCCAAAGCCGGGGTCATCGTCCATAATGCTCTTTTGGGGCACAAGGAGAAGCTGCTGGTTACGGCGCATTGCTTCCTCCAGCGCCAATGCGGATTTTACCCGGCCGATGTCAAAGTGGAGAGTCTGTTCCGGGAAGACAACAAGTCCTCGCAGTGCCAGTACCGGCAAGTTGCCGGAAATAAATTCTTCGTGCATAAATACACCTCTTTTCTGGGAAATTGCGGAAAAGGGGGCAGATGAACTACCCCCCATTTACGATATCATTTTGTGCCCGGTTTCTTTCGGGGATTTTCCTTGTCTCGAATAATTTCCGGGGCGCCGCCGTTTACACAGTCGGCTGTGATGCGTACCTTCTGAATGGTGAGATCCGAGGGAATTTCGAACATAATACGAAGCATCGTCTCTTCCATAACCGCGCGCAGACCTCTTGCGCCGATCTGCCGGGCAATGGCTTTTTCTGCTACTGCAGCAAGGGCATCCTCCGTGATCTCAAAAGCCACATTGTCCATCTCCAAGAGCTTACCGTACTGCTTTGTCAGTGCATTCTTTGGCTCTGTGAGAATGCGGATCAGATCTTCTTTCTTAAGGTCCTGCAGACAGGTGATCACCGGCATGCGACCAACCAGCTCGGGAATAATACCGAACTTTAAGAGATCGTGGGGCTGGACCTTAGCGAGAATATTGCCAAGCTCCCGCTTTTTCTTACTGGTGACCGGTGCGTCAAAGCCGATGGCAGACTTATCCGTGCGGGCCTCGATGATCTTATCCAGACCGTCAAAGGCGCCGCCGCAGATGAAAAGAATATTCTTTGTATTAACCGGTATGGTCTCCTGCTGGGGATGCTTTCTGCCACCCTGGGGCGGCACATTGGCGACCGTTCCCTCTAAAATTTTCAAAAGTGCCTGCTGGACACCTTCACCGGATACATCTCTCGTAATGGATGTATTTTCGCTCTTGCGGGCGATCTTATCCATCTCATCGATGTAGATAATGCCCCGCTCTGCCCGTTCCACATCAAAATCAGCAGCCTGCAAAAGGCGCACTAAGATGTTCTCCACATCGTCGCCTACATAGCCGGCCTCAGTCAAAGTGGTTGCGTCTGCGATGGCAAAGGGCACATCCAAAAACTTTGCCAGCGTCTGGGCAAAGAGGGTCTTGCCGGAGCCGGTGGGCCCGATCAGCAGGATGTTGCTCTTTTGCAGCTCCACATCGGAATCGTGTGCTAAGAAAATGCGCTTATAATGGTTATACACCGCAACGGAAAGAGCGATCTTTGCATCGTCCTGACCGATGATATAACTGTCCATATACGCCTTCATTTCCATAGGCGTAGGCAGCGTTTCCGGTGCATCTATCTCCTCCAGTTCCTCACGGAGAAGCTGGGCGCAGGCCTGCACGCAGTCACTGCAAATATAAACATTGGGGCCGGCAATGAGCTGGGTACGGGAATTGCCCTTACCGCAGAAGGAACAGCAAACTTGCTTTTCCTCTGTTTTTGCCATAACTGCTACCGCCTTTCGCTAAAATTAGTGTCTTTCAATGACTCGGTCAATGAGGCCGAACTCAACAGCCTCCTGGCTTGTCATAAAGTTATCCCGCTCGCAGGCATCGGTAATCACCTCAAAAGATTTGCCGGTATTTTCCGCAAGGATGCGATTAAGACGCTCCTTGATGGTCTCAAGGCGACGCAGATGGATCGCCATATCGGTGATCTGACCCTTGGTGCCCGCGGAGGGCTGGTGGATCATAATCTCCGCATTGGGCAGCGCCATACGCTTGCCCTTTGTACCAGCGGACAGCAGGAATGCGCCCATAGAAGCTGCCATACCCACGCAAATGGTCGCCACATCGCACTTAATGTACTGCATGGTGTCATAAATGGCCATACCTGCGGTCACGCTGCCGCCGGGGCTGTTGATATAGAACTGGATGTCCTTATCGGGATCCTGGGCCTCCAAATAAAGAAGCTGTGCCACGATCAGGCTGGCGGTGGTGTCGTTCACTTCCTCGGAGAGGAAAATGATACGGTCGTTGAGCAGTCTGGAGAAAATGTCATAGCTGCGTTCACCGCGGCTGGTCTGCTCTACTACATAAGGTACTAAGCTCATAGAAGCACTCCTTTCAGGGATTTGAAACATTGTAACCGGTTTTCAGGAAAAATATTCCGGAATTATTCTGCCTTGGGCGCAACTGCCTTGGCGGAATCCACAATGATCTTGACAGCCTTGCGGTTTTCGATATTGGCCTTCAGTTCTTCAGCAGGAACCAGCTCCTTGACCTTCTCGACCTCCATGGAGTACTGCTCAGCCAGCTTTGCGATCTCTGCCTCGATTTCCTCATCAGAAACGGTGATACCCTCAACCTCGATGATCTTCGTCAGGGTCACATTGATCTTCGCCTGCTTCTCAGCTGCGGGACGGAAGGCGCTGCGCATAGTGTTCAGGTCGCCGCCCATCATCTTGGCATAAGCCTCCATGGAGTAGCCGCTCATCTGCAGCTGGTAAGCGAAGCGCTCCATCTGATTGTCCAGCTCAGCCTCAATGAGACCTGCGGGCAGCTCAACGGTGGTGTTTTCTGCAGCCTTCTCTACGCAAGCCTGCTCGAAGGCGGAGTCGATCTGCTTCTGAGCAGACTCCAGCGCCTTGGCGCGGATATCCGCCTTCAGCTCCTCCAGAGTCTCGAACTCGGAAACATCTTTTGCAAACTCATCGTCAAGAGCGGGTACATTGGTCACAGTGACCTTGTTACACTTAACATGGAATTGGGCAGCCTTGCCTGCCAGCTCAGCGTGGTAATCCTCGGGGAAGGTGATGTCGATGTCCTTCTCCTCACCGGCAGACATACCGACAACCTGCTCCTCAAAACCGGGAACAAAGGAGCCGGAGCCAAGCTTCAGGTCGAAGTTCTCGCCCTTACCGCCGTCAAAGGGAACGCCGTTTTCAAAGCCTTCAAAGTCGATGTTTGCGGTGTCGCCCATCTCGGCAGCACGCTCAACGGTCTCGGTGGAAGCCACATTCTGTGCCATACGGTCCAGTTCTGCCTGAACCTGCTCATCGGTCACGGTAGCTTCTGCCTTCTCAACCTCGATACCCTTATAGTCACCCAGGGTGACCTCGGGGTATACATCAGTGGTGATGGTGAGGGTTACAATGCCCTCCTCGCTGATCTGCATATCGGTCAGGCTGGGACGGCCAACTGCCTTGATCTCCTGATCGATCACGGCAGCCTTGTAGATCTCGGGGAAGATCTCCTCGATGCCGTCCTCATAGAAAACATGGGCGCCGTAGATGCTCTCAATCAGCTTGCGAGGTGCCTTGCCCTTACGCCAGCCGGGGAGCTGGATATTCTTGCGTGCCTTCAGGTAAGCCTTATTGACACCGTTCTCCATCAGCTCCTTGTCGACCTCAACGACGATGGTGGTCAGATTGCCGGTTCTTTCAGTACTCTTAATGTTCATAATTGTCCTCCAATGTGATCCTTGCGGACCTTTATATTCTTTTTCAAACTTAGATATTTTAGCAGAAAATGTAGCGATTGTCCACACTTTTTTATAATTTTTATCAAAATACTTTCATTGGGATAAAATTAAGCCGATCTGCGGCTACAAGACGGAAATCTATATCTTCCCAAAGGCCCTCCATAGCCAAGCCGTGGCTGGCGCCGTGGAGATGACCATAGAAGCATCTGCGGACCTCGTACTTATGGAGAATATCCATAATCTCATCACAGCGGTAGCCCTTATAGAGCGGCGGATAGTGGAGAAACACAACCTTTTCCCTGTCACCTGCCGATTTGAGCGATGCCTCCAAACGGATCAGCTCCCGCAGAAAGACCTTTTCGTCCGCATCCCCGCTGCGGGATTCTTCATAAAACCAGCCGCGGGTACCACAGATGGAAATGTTTTCATATTCAAAATGGTTATTATTGAGGATATACATATCCGAAAAGCCGTTTTTCTCGCAAAATTCACCGAACTTCTTTGCGGTGCTCCACCAGTAGTCGTGGTTACCCTTGAGAATGATCTTCCTGCCGGGAATTTCGTTTATAAATGCAAAGTCGGCAGTTGCCCCATCCAAGGAAAGGGCCCAGGAGAGGTCACCCAACAAAATGGTGGTATCCGCAGGCGTGATGTCGGATAGTCCCTGCCGGAGCTTATCCATATAGCCCACCCAGGCACCGCCGAATACATCCATTGGTTTTTCTGCGCCTAAGCATAGGTGCAGATCGCCGATTGCGTATAGTGCCATAATGCCTCCTTACAGCTCCGTAATCTTGCGAACCGGCAAATGCAATGCATTCGCAACTGCCTCCTTATGGACGACCGGTGAGTAGGCAGACAGCAGTAGGGTCTGCTGAATATCACCGGAGCTGGCACGGTAGTCCTGCAAGCCGCCAAAGGTGAGCGCTGCGTAGGTGTCAAGAATATAGCGGTTCGTGCTGTACACCCTGTGAATGACAGACGGGACACGCTGGGTGCTGACTACACAAATGGCAAAGCCCTCGGAGAGCTTTTCCGGGAAGGCTGTCTTATATACCCTTCCTTTTTCTATGCAGTCAGCAAATTCCATTGCCTGCGGCAGTCCAAAAAGAGAGAAAATCAGGCGCTCTAACTGCCAAGGGATCGCCACGTCCAATTCCGGAAGCGTTGTCTTTTGCACGGAAGCTCCACAGCTTGCCTGTCCGTGTGTGAAAAGATCCCAAAGGCCGCCATTTTCATTGGTGGCGCACAGGATAGTGCCAATCGGCAGGCCCATTTCCCGTCCGTACCAGGCAGCAATGGGGTCCACAAAATCACCGGCATTGAGGGCTACATCCAGCCGATCCTCTGCATTTGCGGTAAGCGCAGCTATGACGGCAATGCGGATGGCGATCCTTGGCCACTGGGTCACCTTTTCGCAAGGGATCACCTCACGGCAAAGCTTTCGGTAGATGGCATACTCTATCTGCTCATAGGAGCGGTTCGCCGTATTCCAGAGCTGGGCAACGGTCACCTTTCTGTCTGCCGCCTCCTGCTTGAAGTTGGCGCTTCCAATGCACTGGGTAATATCATCCTCCGTAAGATTTATACGAAAGAAAAGGCCTAAAACCGAAGCAATGACTGCCGCGTGAGACATTCCCTGCAGCGCTCCCGCCGTCAGGGTCGGCATTTGAAAAGGTACAAACAGACCGCCGTCATTTGCCGTATCCGTCGTCAGCGTTCTGGCGGCGGTATAGGTTTCGCAATTACTTTTTGTAGTTACATACAGCATTTGCGCATCACTCCCAAAGCGTTATTCCAGAAAATATTCCGGATGATCGTATCGTCAAGTCCTCGTTTTCGTAGCGCGGCGGCAATCAGGGGATAATCATCAATGCCGGACATTCCCTCAGGAATGCTTTCACAGCCGTCCAGATCACCACCGAAGGCGATGTGTTCTCCTGTGGGGTCCAGCTCCAGAAAATGAAAAATATGGTCGCAGACAGTATTAATACTTGCGTTTTCACCCAAAAAGTCTGTGTACATATTAATACCGGTAAGTCCACCGGTTTGGCACAGCGCAAGGAACATTTCATCTGTCAGGTTGCGGCTGTGGTTATGTATAGTGCGGCTGTTGGAATGGGAGGCGATCACCGGCTTTTCGGTGATGTCCATAATGCCCCAGAAGCCTTCATCGCTGATGTGACTCACATCCACGATCATACCGTTTTTCTGTGCCTGCTTCACATACTCCCTCCCCTGCTCCGTCAAACCTCCACCGGTCACATTGGAACCGGTAAGGGGGTTTTTCTCATTCCAGCCAAGGCTGGTCATTCGAAAACCAACAAGAGAGAGATCCGATAGCAGCGCAGGGTCAAAGCCAAAGCCTGCAGGACCCTCAATGGTGAGAATACCGGACATCAGCCCATTTTCCAGATTGCGCTCCACATCGTCAGCCGAGTAAGCAATGGCGATCTCTGGATTACCGTGCATCTCCCGCTGGAACTGGGCAATCTGACGCTCAAAGGCCAGCACAGGAGAGACAGGGCTCTTATCCTTCCACATATCTGTGGTAAATACCGCAAAGCATTGGGCATAGCCAGGTAGCTTTTTTGCACGGTTTATGCTGATATGTCCCTCATTGTCACGCAGGGAGCCAAAGCACTCCATTTTTCGTCCCAAGAGGCTGCTTAAGGTATCGCAATGCAAGTCAAAAACGGGAAAATTCATTCAAAAGCACCTTCTAAATGGATAATTTGGGGATCCTTTGTCTCGATCCCCCGGGGCGCGTAAATTTCGATCACGTCGAAGCGGGGCTGCAGCTTTGTGGGATACTGGGAGAGATACATTTCCGCTGTAGCGCGAAGGCGGTTTTGCTTGTGCATATCCACAAACTCTCTTGCCTCAGCAAATTCTGCGCTCTTGCGGAGCTTGACCTCTACAAAGGCGAGATATTTCCGGTCGCTGACGATCAGGTCGATCTCTCCAAAGCGTGTGCGGTAGCCGGCGGCAAGCAGCTTATATTTCTTTTTGCGCAGATACTGGGCAGCCAGCGTCTCGCCCCAAGCGCCCACCAAATTATTTCGTCCCATAAAGCTTCTTCAAAAATGTCATTCTGTGGATCGGGCTAGGTCCAAATTCCGCAAGCTTCTCATAGTGCAGCTTTGTGCCGTAGCCCTTATGTACATCAAAAGCATACTGAGGATAGGTCTTTGCCATTTCCTCCATATAGTCGTCTCGGGTGACCTTGGCAAGGATAGAGGCAGCGGCAATGCTGGCGCTGAGGCTGTCCCCTTTTATGACCGTCTGCACCGGCAGCCCGAAGTCCTTCGTACGGTTGCCATCAATGAGGGCAATCTCCGGGCGGACAGAGAGATTATTCATTGCCCGTTCCATGGCAAGATATGTTGCCTGCAGGATATTGATCTCATCAATTTCCTCGTGTGTGGCAAAGGCGATGCCATAGGCAATTGCTTTCTCCTTTATGATTGGAAACAGCGCCCGCCTTTTCTTATCCGTCAGCTTCTTACTGTCGTCCAAGCCGGGAATCTCCAAAGCAGGCGGTAAAATAACAGCAGCTGCGCAAACGGGACCTGCCAGCGGTCCGCGCCCGGCTTCATCCACACCGCAAATGCAGGTAATTCCCTTTTCAAAGTGGCTTCTTTCGATCTGCCACATATCTTTCTTTTCCATTATCTTCCCTCCGGAAGCTCAAAGGTAAGTCTCCCGAGCTTTCCGCTGCGGTAGTCGTCCAGCAGTACCCGCGCCATCCGCTCGGTGTTGATTTCACCGCGGGCCATCAAAAAGCCACGCTTCTTGCCGGTCAGCTCCAAAAGCTCGTAGCCGTTGGCGTTTTCCGGGATGGTAATGCCGTAACGGTCAATCAGCGTTTGCGGATAGTAGGTGCTCAGGAGTGTCATCAACCGGCAGGACAATTCTTCAATATCGATAATATCCTCTTTCACAGCACCGGTATAGGCAAGCATCATACCCACCTCCGGGTCTTCGAACTTAGGCCACAAAATACCGGGTGTATCCAAAAGCAACAGACCGTTGTCTACAGTCACCCATTGCTTGCCACGAGTCACACCGGGGCGGTTTTCTGCCTTCACGCCCTTTCTGCCGGATATCTGGTTGATCAGCGTGGATTTGCCCACATTGGGAATGCCCACGATCATGACACGCAGGGGCTTATTCATACCCCGGGCGGCATTTCGCTCTAACTTTTCCTTCAACACGGAGCGAACAGCAGGCTGGAAGTCTGCGATGCCGCGGCGGGTCTTACAGTCCGTTGCCACCGCCGCCATACCAAGGCCGCGGAAATAGGCCATCCATTTTTTGGTAGCCTCCGGGTCGGCAAGATCCATGCGGTTTAAGATGATGATCCGGGGCTTGTTGCCGCAAATGGCATCGATGTCAGGGTTTCGGCTGGACATAGGGATCCGGGCATCCACGATCTCACAGATGGCATCCACAAGCTTCAGGTCAGCTTCGATCTGCCGACGGGTCTTGGTCATATGACCCGGGTACCACTGAATATGCATCTTGTCCGTTTCCATCAGTCGATCACCCCAATTCTGTTAAAATCCTTCTCTCCGGGCTCACCGCCGGGAAGCAGTAGAAGGATTGCCTTGCCAAGCACCTCACGACAGTCCACCTGTCCGATCTCAGGAGAGCGGCTATCTTTAGAGTCGTTGCGGTTATCGCCCATTACAAACAGATGACCGGGCTCCACGATCAGAGGAAATTTGACGCCCTCATCCAAATTGGTAGGCGTTCTGACATAGGGCTCGTCCAGTACCACACCATCTACCTTCACAACGCCGGTGGCAAAATCAATGTCCACCATCTGTCCCTCGGTAGCGATCACACGCTTTACGATCGGCTCACCGTCCCGATAGCTGCCCTTGCTGACAATGACCACATCACCATACTTGTAATCATCAAAGAAGGTACCGTTAATCAACAGTAAATAGTCACCGTCCACCAGCGTATCCATCATAGACGGTCCGGAAACAACGACCACACGCAGGAAAAGCAAAAATACAAGCAGCACAGCTGCCAGCAGATACACAAAATCGTGGAGATAGGTCAGCGCAGTTTTCTTGCTACTGTTTTTCGGCTTTGCAGCCTTTGTTCCTTCCTCTTTCGCAGGCACTTCCTCCCTGTAGGAGCTTTCCATTACAGAAGATACGATGTCTTCAATTTCAGTGCGGACAGCTTTAGGCTCTTGGGGCAGCTGGTCAGCTTCTTCAGTGTGCAGTATCTTTTCTTCCTCCATACACGGTGCCTCCTTTCCATAAATTGGCTTATTGTTCTTATTATAAACGATTTTGGCAAATAAAAAAAGAGGGTTGCCCCTCTTTTTTTATACTTTTTTGTCTTAGACCTGCTCCTTGACCTTTGCAGCCTTACCGAAGCGCTCACGCAGGTAGTACAGCTTTGCACGGCGTACCTTGCCCTTGCGGACGGTCTCGATGCTGGCGATCCGGGGAGAGTGTACAGGGAAGACCTTCTCACAGCCAACGCCGTAGCTGATACGACGAACGGTGATGGTCTCACCGATGCCGCCGTGCTTGCGGGCGATGATGGTGCCTTCGAACACCTGAATACGCTCACGGGAGCCTTCCTTGATCTTTACGTGTACACGAACAGTGTCGCCAACCCGCATCTCGGGCAGCTCTTCCTTCATGTACTGGTTAGACAGAGTCTTTACCAAATCCATATCTTTGTCCTCCTTAAATATTAGGCGTTCATTCCGGTGATATGCCCGGCGATATGGCTGCCGGCACCGCAGAGGACACACCTTGTTTTCAGACCGAGATATAATAACACGAAATATTTCAAAATGCAAGTAGAATTTTACATTTTTTCTGGAAATTTTCGGGGAATCTTTGCTTTTAGATGGGATTTATTAGGATAGGTTTCGTTGACACCTGCACTTTTACAAAGCCATCATTGCCTGAGTTCAACATTAATGTCATATTTATTTGCATATGTAAATGCGTAAGAACTCTCATTGCAAACCAGCGTAACAGATTTGGTGTCCAAAAGAATGAGTGGCAACTGGTTATTGGAAGAATCCACTACTTTATCGATATTCCCACAACCCAAAAAAGCATCATCGCCGATAACTGTCACACTGTCTGGAATTTCTATCCTATTCAAACAATAGCAAGCACGAAATGCCATTTCATTAATTTCTTTTAGAGATTTGGGAAGTGATACATCGGTAATAAAATAACATTCGTTAAACGCATAGCTTCCAATTGAAGAAACATTACCGGGAATTGTGAGTTTATCAAACGCTCGATAGCACCCAGAAAATGCATTCTGACCAATAGAAATAAGAGAAGCAGGAAGTGACACATTCTCCAGTAACTCGCACATATTGAAAGCTGAATAGTCAATTATAGTAACCCCATCCGGAATAGATGCTCGCTCAAGTTGCCTGCAGCCATAAAATGTAAAAGGAGCTATAGCTGTTACACCTTCCGGAATTTCTATGCTTCGAAGAAGTTTGCATTCATAAAAACAGCTTTCGCCTATTTCTTTTAATGCGCGAGGTAAAGTAATATTTTTCAGAGATTGGTTTTCCGCAAATGCCAAAGAATGGATCTTAGTTGTGGAATCCGGAACCACATATTCCAACTCGGTTTTCCCTCTGGGATATACAATAAGCTCCGAGATATCCTTTGTGAATAATACTCCATCAATAGCAGCGTACGCGTTATTAGAGTTGTCTACATCAAATGATTGAAGAATGGGTAAATTAGCAAAAGCGCCTTTGCCAAGTTCTGTAACACTTTTAGATATGTAAATATCGGTAACGGCATCACAATCATAAAAGGCGTTATCTCCAACTTTCTCTAAAGAATCCGGAAGTTTGATGCTTGTCAGCGCATCGCAATCGTAAAAAGATTCATTACCAACACTGATTAGGGAATTCGGCAGACTAAGACTTGCCAATGCGTCACAATTATAGAAAGCTTGTTCTCCTATTTCGATTAATGAATCTGGGAATTTGATACTTGACAATGCATCGCACTCATAAAAGGCTCGTTCTCCTATTTCGATTAACGAATCTGGGAGTTTGATGCTTGTCAATGCATCACAATTATAGAAAGCTCGTTCTCCTATTTCGATTAACGAATTTGGAAATTCAATACTTGTTAACTCATAAGCTCCCTCAAAAGCACTAATACCGATTTTGACTATAGAATTGGGTATCTCGATGCTTTTACAAATGGTGTAATTTAATGCATTATCACCAATTTCCGTCACTGGTATACCTTCAATTTTCTCAGGAATGGTTATGTTGTCATCTGATAAGTAGCAATCTGTAATAGTTGCTTGACCATTATTAACAATAGCCGAAAAGCCATCTTCATATAACTCAGTTCCATCAACTATTGAATTTTGGTTAGAATTGTTGGAATTCTTGTTCGTTTTGTTTGTAAGAGATATTGCAAGCAAAAGTATAAGTATTGCCCCTAATGCAATAACTGTGATCTTATTTGATAATTTCATAAAGGTTACTCCTTTGCATTTTTTAATATAATAACATATTTCAAAATAGATTGCAATATTACAATGGAATTTTCTCTCTTGTCCCATAACCGAAAACCCTTGTGCGATGGTTTTTACAAAAGAAAACGCTCAATAGTTGCAAAAAAATGGTAACATCATTTTCCTTATGCGAAGGTGATATTGACGCCGATGGCATCAGTTATATTATATTCGCCTCCGAAACTGCCCGAAGGGCAATATCACGTGCGATAGCAAATATCACTGGCACAGCCAATATAACTCGCCGTAAGACGAATATAACTGAAAAAGACGGTCGCAAATGCAACCGTCTTTTTCTGGTCCGAGTGTCGAGATTCGAACTCGAGGCCTCTTGAACCCCATTTCTGTCTTTGTCTTGGAGCATAGAAGAATTTGGTAGAAAATAACGGTATTTTACTCCCTAAAATACCTATATATCAAACAATTTTGAGTACACAAACCGAAACACCTCGTTTTACCATCGGAAAAGTGGTAGAAAAGTGGTAGATAACGGTAGATGTGCTGACCGTTACAACAAGACCAAATCCTCCCGGGAGCGAGCAAGTTGCTGCACCCGGGAGGATGTCTTTTGTCGGTCAGCACAAACCGCAGAGACCCCGCACCAGCCAACAACACAGAGATACGAGAGCGAAGCGGCTCGTATGAGAGCCGACGGTACACCCCTAAAAGAAGCACCTTCCCCCCTCGGCGGTCTATGCGCACTAAGACAGAGGAACGCACCCTTACAATCTTACGATCAACACCTAACCAACATTGCGGGACACCGACCACCGATTATCGCGGAATTAAGTGCGCGCCTTGTCCACCGCGCCCCGCGCTGCACCGTAATAACTGAGTAGGAGCTGCCGAAAGGCTGGCATAATCCGCCATTTACAGAAATTTCACATATTCGCACTTGACACAAACTGTAATCACAGTTAAAATAATATCGCAGTCAAACTGTAATCACAGTTCTATTTTCTGCTCTGCTTCATCACTCTGCTATATTTATGTAAAAAATCAAAGTTGCTCCAAATGTTGTTGCCTAAACTAAAATGTTGTATAAACCAAAAATGTTGTATAAACTTGTGAAATTAAAGGACGGTAAAAATGAAAATAAGGCGTAAAAGTAATGAGCCAAGAAACACTGTATTGACTATTAGATTATCGAACGCAGAGAAAACAGAACTGAAAAAACGCGCTTCAAGTGCCGGTCTGTCTGTTGGTGCATTTCTCGTGGATATTGCATTGGATGATAGAGGTAGAAACAGCACAAAAAGCACACCGGTAACTCGCAAGCGCGCAAGCCGTTAGATTCGCTGTATTTCGCTATTCCCACGCTTTCGTATGCATTGGAACAAGTGAAATGCAGCAACAGTTGCAAAGGTCAGTATTACCCTTTGCAACTGGATGTATTGCGTACACTTGTAACAAATCATACGAAAGGAGCTATTATGCCCAGAAGACCCAGCAGCAGAAAGTATCTGCTCACAATCAACAATCCAATAACCCACGGATTTACACACGAACGAATCCGCGCCATTCTCTCCGAATTTTCAAGTACGCGCTATTGGTGTATGTGCGATGAGACTGGCGAACAAGGTACACCGCATACGCATATTTATGTGGTATTTAGCAATAGTGTTATGTTCGAAACCGTTCATAAGAGATTCTTCGGTGTTCACATAGACGAAGCTAAAGGCTCCCACAAGGATAACCGTGATTATGTTCGTAAAGAGGGCAAGTGGTTAGGCGACGAGAAACACGAAACCAACCACGTTGAAACATTCGAAGAATGGGGCGAGATTCCCCCGGACAGAACAAAATCCGAGACCCAAGCCGAGCAGATCATGCAGATGGTGACTGCTGGGAAAACAAATGCAGAAATCTTGCGTGAGATCCCGGGTGCATATTCTAAGATTAATTACATCGAACAAGCAAGGCAAACAATACAATATGACAAATTCGCTGACCAGTACTGCAAGCGCGATGTAACCTACCTCTGGGGAGATACGAGAGTAGGCAAGACACGGAGCGTTATGGACTTGTACGGCTATCGAAATGTATACCAGGTGACAGACTATGCGCACCCCTTTGACAATTATAGTGGGCAAGATGTCATCATTTTTGAGGAATTCCGAAGCAGTCTGAAAATTGAGGATATGCTGAAATACTTAGATGGTTATCCAGTTATGCTCCCCTGCCGGTACAACAATCGCGTTGCTTGCTATACAAAGGTATTCATCATTTCCAACATTCCTCTTGAAAAGCAATATACCAATATCCAGCAAGAATGTCCAAAGACTTGGGAAGCATTCCTCGCACGCATTGATCACACCCAACATATGACAAAGCAATTTCAAGAGTTACCGCCTGATCCCAGCTTCGATCCCGGTAGCATCTTTGACAATAAGGGGGTTTCCTGATGTTTAGAGAATACCCCGATATTCTAACCGTTCCGCAGGTTGCCAAGGCGCTTGGAGTTTCTACAAAATCTGTCTATGCCCTTGTGAACGACAAACGGTTGGGACATATCCGAGTAGGGCGAACTATCAAAGTGCCGAAATTCAGCCTTGAGGAGTTCGTCAAGACCGCTCGGAACAATGTACAGTTGTAACAGTCAAGCACAATCTGCTGTCAAATGAAAGGAGTATATTATGACAGGTAGCTTGACGATAAAAAATGGAAAATACTATGCAGTTCTTAATGTCTATGAGAACGGCAAACGCAAAAAGAAATGGATTTCAACCGATCTGCCCGAAAAAGGAAACAAGAGAAAAGCTGAGCAAATTCTCAGGGAAAAGCTTGCTGAGTATGAGAGGATGGAAGGAATTGTTAATAACGATATACTATTTTGCGACTATGTTCGTGTATGGTTAGATCACAGTTCCCGAAAGGTTGACAGCGTTACTATGCAAAGCTATGAGCTGATAGCCAACCGACACATAATCCCCTATTTTAGTGATACAGAAATTAAGCTTTCCGACATTGATCACAAAGCAATTCAACGATTCATCGACACCAAAGCCAAAAATGGTCGCTTAGACGGCAAAGGCGGCTTATCTCCTCGATCTCTAAAGCATCTTAAAAACATCGTTAATCAAACATTAAACTTGGCGCTTCAAAATAAACTTATTGCTTCAAATCCTTGCCAGTTCGTTATCCTGCCTCAGATCAACAAATATCAAAGCAAATTTTATACCGAAAAACAGCTAAAGGCATTATTTTCTGCACTTGCCGATGATCCTATGTTCCCACTGGTAAAAATCACTTTATTGTACGGTCTGCGCAGAAGCGAACTACTTGGATTGCAATGGGATAGTATTGACTTTGATCGCGGTACAATAACCATCCAGCACACCGTTTCTAAAGTTACCAAGGTTGTAGCCAAGAATAAAACAAAAAACGCAAGCAGTCACCGCACATTCCCACTCATAGATGATGCCGCTGAGATCTTTAAAGCCGCAAAGTGTCAAGAAACACAAAATCGCATAGCCTTTGGTCGAGAGTATAAAGAAAATACTTATGTGTTCAAATGGGCGGACGGACATCCATATTCCCCTGACTATATTAGCGAACGATTTCGCAACCTACTAAAAAAGCACAACCTGCCACATATCCGTTTTCACGATCTGCGACATAGTTGTGCAAGTATGCTGTTATCTATGGGGTGGAACTTAAAAGACATTCAGGAGTGGCTTGGTCATTCCGATATTAAAATGACTGCAAACCTCTATTCTCACTTAGATATTGACCGCAAATGCAATATTGCAAATTCTCTTGGCGATATGTTCAAAGCATAGTGTGGTAGATAAATGGTAGAAAGAAATAGAGAAAGCGCAATATTTCACCCCGAAAAGTTAGAAAAATACCGTGATTTCTTTCGAAACCACGGTATTTCTTGGTCCGAGTGTCGAGATTCGAACTCGAGGCCTCTTGAACCCCATTCAAGCGCGATACCAAACTTCGCCACACCCGGATTTTGCTTGTCAGTTCCTGACAGCCTCGGTATCATATCACACCTTGTCAGAAAATGCAAGCATTATTTTAAGTTTTTTTGAAATTTATTCGCCCACATCGGATTTGATGACCTTGCCGATGTTCCAGAGGGTGACCACCTTCTCCTCTGCAGCCTTCTTTTCGGTCTCGTTTTCGTATTCCACATAGACCGTATGAGCGCTGCAGTCAGCACATTCTACCTGTACATTCCAGCCGCCCTCGTGGACTACCATACCGGCGCCGCGGCAGATGGGACATTCCTCCAAAATATAATTGGGATTGACTTCCACCATAATACACTCCTTATCTAAAGACTACTTCGTTATTATCATATACCTCTACCCGGCCGCAGGTGACATCATCGGGATAAAATTGCGGCAGATGAATCGCGATAGCAGAGGCAAGCTGCATGGGGTTCAATGTAGGATTCTGACAGCAGATAACTGCGTTGAGAGTAATGCAATTGCTCTCCCCTGCTACACTCACCCTGCGGATCATCGGAATGATATCCTGATCTATTGTGCCGTTTTTGCCCTTTTTCGGGACAATAATGCTACTCTCTGCCAATAGATTGCGGATGGCTTCTTCTGCGCCATCGGGGACGCCTGCATCGTAGGTAAGGGTCACCGTTACCGCCATATGGGTCAAATCCTTCAGCTTCCGACCGTCTGCATAGGCAGCCAGCACACGGACACCGGGTATAAGCTTCTCGTTGAGCCTCTGCGGCAGGCTTTCAATATCAACTGCGTCTGTATCCAGCGTAAAATCCAACAGCTCACAGCGGCTCTCAATGCCTACAGATAGCGGCAGCGCAATGGATACGGAGGGTCTGGGGTTATAGCCCTGGGTATGGGTCAGGGGCAGACCGGCACGCTGAAAGGCTCTCTGGAACAGACGCATTAAGTCAAGGTGGGAGATCCATACCGCATTCCCGGTCTTCTCAAACAATATTCTAAGCATCGCATTCCACCTCCCGCAGCAATTTGGACGCGCCACATCCCGCACAGTCCTGACGGCAGTCAGGGGTAATTTCCTCCGCATATGCGCGCCTGCGTTCCCGGAGCAGGAATTTCTTTGTGACACCCACATCAATATGCTCCCAGGGAAGCCGCTCGTCCTCTCCAAAGCCACGGACAGTATAGAAGTCCGGGTCTACGCCGCAGCTTTCAAAAGCCGATGTCCACGCCTGCAGGTTAAAATACTCGTCCCAGCCGTCCAGCATGGCACCGTTTTTGGTGGCAGCCTCCAGCACCAGGCCTACCCGGCGGTCACCACGGGCGGTGACCGCCTCCAATCGGCTGATGTTAGGGGTATGGTAATTATATTCGATGGACTTGCTGTAAAAATAGCTTTTGAGCAGCTTGCAGCGGCGGAGATATTCCTCGGTGCTGATCTGTTGCTCCCACTGAAACGGTGTGTGGGGCTTGGGTACAAAATATGCCGTTGCCACATGGATACGAAGTCCCTTCTTCCGCTGCGTGGCATTCTCCTTCCAGCAGAGAATGATCTTATGGACAAGCTCTGCGATGCCCTTTACATCCTCGTCGGTCTCTGTGGGCAGCCCAAGCATAAAATAGAGCTTGACGCTGCTCCAGCCGCCCCGGAAGGCGTTTTCGCAGGAGGAGAGTATTTCTTCCTCCGTAAGATTCTTGTTGATCACATCACGAAGCCGCTGGGTGCCGGCTTCCGGTGCGAAGGTCAGGCTGCTCTTTCGGAGCGTCTGCAGCCGGGCGGTCAGCTCCTTGGAGAAATTATCTGCCCGCAGCGAAGGAACGGAAAGGTTAATCTTCCCTGCTTCACAGTAAGGGATCAGTTCGTCCGTCAGTTCCCGAAGCTCCCGGTAATCGGAAGTAGAAAGACTGGAGATGGTAATTTCATTATGCCCGGAATCGGTGAGTAATTCCTTTGCCTGCTTAAATAAGACTTCTGCGCTCTTTTTCCGCACCGGACGGCAGGAAAAGCCAGCCTGACAGAAGCGGCAGCCGCGGATACAGCCCCGGAAAACTTCCAAATTCGCCCGGTCGTGGACGATCTCGGTGGATGCCACGATGGTCTTTGTGGGGAAATATGCCTTATCCAAGTCCTCCACGATCCGCTTTGTAATGGTTGCAGGTGCGCCGGGGGCAGGAATCAGCGCCTTCATTGTGCCATCCGCATTATACTGAGGTGTATAGAAGGATGGCACATAGACACCGGGGATCTTGCTGACCTCGGTCAGAAAGGCTTCCTTTGTCCAGTTTTCTGCCTTGGCGCGGTCATAGAGGGACACCACCTCGACCGTGATATCCTCACCCTCACCGATGCAGAAAAAGTCGATAAAGTCCGCCAGAGGCTCAGGGTTGAATGCACAGACACCGCCTGCAAAGACCATATTCTTTAGGTCGTGACGGTCACGGCTGTGAAGCGGTACGCCCGCAAGCAGAAGCATATTGAGGATATTGGTATAGGACATCTCGTAGCCGATGGTGAATGCCAGCATATCGAAATCCCGCACCGCATCCCCGCTTTCCAGCGCCCACAGCGGCAGGTCTTGGTCTTTCATAACCTGCACCATATCGCCCCAGGGATGGAAGACACGCTCACACCAGACGCCGTCCATATTATTCATAATACCATATAAGATCCGCATACCGATGTTCGACATACCGATCTCATAGGTATCCGGGAAGCAGAACGCAATACGGACCCGGACAGCATCCGGGTCTTTTTTGATCTCATTATATTCTCCGCCGGTGTATCGGGCGGGCTTTTGCACCCTGGGTAGAATCCTTCTTAATTTCTCGGTCATAGCGACACCTCAAAAAACATTGTCTCCCCTATTGTAGCGGTTTTCTCGCCTATTTGCAAGAAATTTCTGCGCAAATATTCCGCACAGCACAATAGTTGGACCAAATCCCCAGTTCAGTCGCCATAAAAGATAGACGGAAGCACCGAGTATGATAATAAATATAAGGTCTTCGATCGCAGTGACCGTTTTGCTTGCAACCTGTAGGAGTGTTAGACCTGCCCGGAATGCCCGCCCGCCGTCCAAGGGGTAAATGGGCAGCAAATTAAAAAGGGTCTGGACGAATGCGCACAGTGCGCTATAGGGCATAAAACGAGACAGAGAAATAAGCAGAAGTCCCGATAACGGTCCTGCAAGGGAGCATACAAGCGCTTCCGTGTTACCAAGCTGTGCCGTATGCATACGGATGCCAAGGGGTGTGATCTCCAACACCCATACGGGTATGCGAAACAAACGCAGAGCCAAATAGTGTCCCCACTCGTGAACTGCGACTGCAATGCACCACCCCAGCACGAAACGCAATGGGAGCAACAAAACAGCAGCCGGCAGCAAAATACAAATATAAGGACTGACAGTTACTCTATGCTGCACCCTTTATTACCTCTTGACAGAAGGCTGCGACGGCATCCGAAAACTGCTCCCCTGCTTTCAAGTTTTCGATCAGCTCTAAGAGCGCCACTTTTGTTACCGCAGGATCACCGGGCAAGAGCCAGTCGGCGCTGCCGTGGTGGATCGTGAGCGCAAGGATAACGGATGAGAGTGAGAAAATCAAAGCCGTTGGAAATAACCACCGTGGTATTATTCGCTTTGCATATTGCCGTTTTCCTACAGGAATATAGTCGATCTTATAAGCCATACCATCCCCTCCATACTAAGGTTACGAAGATAGTAGATAAAACTTGCTAAGCTCTTGACAAACTCCAATAATTTCATTATAATGGCAAAGCTAACGGGGTGTGGCGAAGCTTGGTATCGCGCTTGGTTCGGGTCCAAGAGGCCTCGGGTTCGAATCCCGACACTCCGACCAAAAGTCCGGTATCCGCATTTGCGGGTGCCGGATTTTTATTTCGGTGCAGTAGAACCCGAGGCCTCTTGGGTGCCATCCCCGAGCGGGGAGCGATGCGACTGCTGCCAGTGGCAGAAAGAAGGAGCTGAGCGAGTGGCAGCGGTCAGCGAGGGACGAAGGCTTTATAGCCGAGGACATTCGTTGGGAACCGCAACAGGAATCTGCGAAGCAGAGAGCGAGTGGGGGCATCCGCCTCAAGCAGGGCTTGCCCTGCTTCGGGTTCGAATCCCGACACTCCGACCATAAAGAAACCATAATATTGATACGAAAAATATCGGTATCATGGTTTTTTATTGCAAAAATAGGGGCATTTTGCCCATTTTTATCAAAAATGTAGGCTTGTTCGGATAGTTTTCGTCCTTGCAAGCCTTTTTGTTTTTAGCCGTAAAATATAAATCGTTCACTTTATGCCCTTATCGTTCAATTTATGGGGTATCGTTCAATTTGTAAGAATATAGAATAATTCTCTCTAATTAGTTGTTTCAACTGTAAAAACAAGTGGTTGACTTTTGAGAGCTCGAGGTATTTAATTTAATTATGAAAACGCTTTTAATCTTTGTTACAGGAGAATTGATATGGAAATTGGAAATAAAATAAAGCTACTCAGATATAAATCGGGATTGACGCAAGAGCAGCTTGCCTCTAATCTGGGAATAAGTGCACAGTCTGTTTCAAAATGGGAAACTGCCGTTTCTATGCCCGATATAACTCTATTGCCAATGCTTGCAAGAGAGTTTGGTGTGAGCATAGACGAATTATTTGACCTGACAGCAGATCAAAAACTGCAAAGAATAGAAAAACGCATTGAGGTTGAGGAAGAGCTTGCTCCCGACGTTTTCAAGGAATACGAAGAAGTTTTAAAAAATGAGCTTTTGAAAAGCAACGACAAAGCGAAAATTTTAAGTCTTCTTGCAAATCTTTATCATCATCGTATGGAAGCTGATGCAAAAAAGGTCAGCCACTATGCTCGTGAGACGATAAAGCTCCACCCCGAGAAAAAAGATTGCCAATGGCTTTTGAATATGTCTGAAGGTCAATGTGCTTGGGATTGGAATATGTACGAGCATTCTTCAATTATCGATTTTTATAAGGAAGTCATAAAAAATGATAAGGTTACACCTGCAACTCCGTTGCCCTACTATTATCTGATTGATAATCTCATTGCTGACCACAGAACAAAAGAAGCAAAGGAATATCTTACAAAAGTACAAACTTTGCCTGCGCACAACCCGATTCTCGCTTTTGTATACGGAGCACATATCGCTCTTGCAGAATTTGATGAGAAGACGGCTGATTGTATAATGGAGGATGGTTTCAGAAGGTTTGGTGGAAATAGCACGTTTCTTTTTGAAGCAGCTCAATATTATGCAAGAAAGTGCGACTACGAAAGGGCTCTGAGATTGTACGAGGAGTGGTGGAAAGCAGAAGAGCGTAGTAAACCGAGGTATACTGATGCCCTGTACGGAATTGCAAAGATATACGGTATTCTTGGGGATAAGGAAAAGTTAATTGCAACCTATGATAGAATAATTGACTTATTGAAAACAGAATGGGGTTTTGCCGACGATGATAGAGCTATAATTGAGGTTGAACGCGAAAAAAAGTCGGCGCAGATGATAAAGTGAATAAACTCTAAACATCTGAGATGAAAAAACAGGTGCAAACCGTTGTAGGAAAATGCACCCATAACTCAAAATTTGCGCCCATTATAAAATGGTATCAAAATTTTAGATTACTCACAAAAAGGAAGCCCACCAAACCGGTGGGCTTTCCTGCACGTATTATAAACTATTTTTCCAGCAAATTTCTGTCCAGAATATAAGTTTTCATCTCTTCAAAGGCGTTTGTATGTCCGACCGCTACCTTGGGGTGTCCCTTATAGCCGCTGGTGTCGCTGAACAGCCAAAGGTAATAAATATCGGTTTCGCCTTCCGACAGCACATCGTCGATGGCGCGGTTGATACCGGCATCAATATCACCGTCCACACCCATCATACCGTACACACAGAGGATCGGCACACCGGGCCGCTTTGCACGAATGCTTCGAAGCAGATCGGCATAGCCTTCAGCCATGTTGCTGACGGTCTTTTCTGCGGAGCCTGCGTCATTGGTACCCAAATTGATAACGACCAGATCCACCGGGTTTGCTTCAAAATCGTAAGGCAAATTGCTGGCAGCGTCTACCTTGTCGAAGAATTGACCCATCAAAAGATGAGAATGATCCACCGGTAAGCAAGCCGGCACACCCGCGTAGGAGATCATATCGCAGTCGGCGCCGAAATACTCTCCCAGCATAGTGGCATAGGTTTGGGTGCCGTCCTCGCATTCCTTAAACTGGGAGGTAATGCCCAGATTGCCGAATCCGCTGGTGATGGAATCACCGTAGAATTCAAAGCGCAGGTCAGAGGACGGGAACGCGGTCAATGCTGTGCCGTCTGTCTTCAGTTCACTCAGCCGCACACGGAGATATCCCTGCTCGGTCATCTTCAGTACCTTTACGGTATGGAAGCCTTCCTCCAGATCCTTGCAAAGGTCCACTCTGTCAAAATCGGCAGGATAGTTGAGGTACTTCGTAAATTCACCGTCCACATATACCTTCACAGTTCCGGTGAGGGTGGGCGCGATGGCAGACAGATTTGCCTGCAGAGAGGTTCCGATGAAGCTTACTTCAAAGCCACTGGCGACATTGGGGATACACAGAGTGCCATCCTCCATATAAGTTCTGCCAAAGGTGCGTACACTCTTACTATCGGACAGGTCATAGCCCTCCTGAGCCCCCAATACATATACGGGGATCTTCTTCGTTTCACTTTCGTAGCTGACTGTGAGGAAAGTATTGCCTCTGCCTACTGCCGTCGCTACGCCATTTTCAAAAGCTGCAACCGCCGTGTCCTCAACAGAAACGGTCACCTGGTCAGATACATCTTTTTCGTCCGCATAGACCTTCCATTCACAAGGTGCACTGCCATAAGCTGCGTTATCCGCTACCAATACAATTTCTTCAGGCACTTCCCATACCATTTTGACTGGTATCTGCTCTTCGGGCGGCTGTGTAGGTTCGGGTTTATTCCCCATAAAGGCTTCAAGAACAGAGCAGCCCGCACCCGTCATCATCATAGCTGTGCAGCAAAGCAACGCGCAGCATCTTATAAAGCTTTTCATATTCTCCTCCTGAATGATTATTCCAACCCTGCGCCTGCAAATACGCGTCTTCACAGATGCTTTGTTGTTGATTTCATACTATCATAATTCTATATTTCCTGCAAGTATGTGGCGAAAACATGTCTAATCTTCATTATTTTTTACAGAAATTCGCAAATTTTATAACCATTGCACTGCCTATTTTTGAAAAGAAGCAAGTAACTAAAATTATACTTTGCAATCGGGCAATTGTGTGCTATACTTAAATTGTCAAAATTTGTGTAAACGGAGGTTTCCTATGAAAAATATGAAAAAAGTACTGGCGCTGCTGCTTGTGCTGTTTGTGCTGGTACAGGCATCCCCGGTCACACTCGTCGTATTTGCTGCCGACGATCGGCAATATACATATGACGACACCTACAACTCTGGCAAGCGCGATCAGGTGGCCACTACTCTGAATGGTACCAGCGCAAATGCATATTACACCGGATCCTATGCGTACGATTCGCTGTCAAAGCAAAGCGCGTCCAGCATCCAAAGCGCACTAAAAACACTGATGACAA
>SVLR01000064.1 GCA_015067785.1 Oscillospiraceae bacterium | reverse complement strand
CAGAGCATTGTGAGATTCAGTTTGTCGTAGACGCCCATAGAAAGCACCTCTTTCTAATATTTGCCTATATTATAAATCACCTGTAAAAAAATAGCAACCCTTTCTTGACACCCGCTTATTTTTTCATTATAGTGTAGAAAAAAGGAGGATAAACCATGGAAATTATTGTCGGAATGAAAGGTCAGGCCTTTACGGAAGTGGAACGGGAGGATACCGCGCTGGAGGTTGGCTCCGGCAGCCTGCTGGTCTATGCCACGCCCTGTATGGTAGCGCTGATGGAAGGCGCTGCCTGCGAAGCCATCGCAGAGACGCTTCCGGAAGAAAAGACCTCTGTTGGCACCGAGCTTAACATCTCCCACATCTCCGCCACCCCGGTCGGTTTAGAGGTCCGGGCAGAGGCGGAAGTCATTGCAGTAGAAGGCCCCATCATTACTTTCAAGGTAGAAGCCTACGACGAAAAGGGTAAAATCGGCGAAGGCACCCACAAACGCGCCATCATCACCGCCCAGCGCTTCTTGGACAAGACTTACTCCAAACTATAAAACACAACCGCAGCACCAAGCACCGGTGCTGCGGTTAACTAATTAACAAATCAGAAATCACTTATTACTACTTAATTTAGAATTAGCTCTTTGTCACTTATCTTTTTGTATTCTTCGCAAATGAAGGCTTCTGTTTCTATTGAATACGGAATAGCAATATATGGATTTTTCTTTCTGTTGTACGCCTCATTCACACATCCCTTTGTAACTGACTTTTTAATGCACAGCACAATATACGGACGCCTGACAGAAAGCATTTTAATACCATAAATGACCGCATTTGCCTTGAATGCCTTTTTGATTTCGTTTAGCCCTACCTGCCTGACAATACCAAACGGACAATAAACGGTTAAATATCCGTCAGAAATATCAAACCATTGCACATTTTTAATGGAATGCAGAAGCATAATTATGGAAATTAAGAGTAAAGTCCCATAAATGACAATGCCACAAACATATCGAACTGTATTCGTATTGTCCGTTAGTAACACGATAAAACCCATCAAAGATATGAGTAGACCTATTATCCAAAAAAGCAAATCAAATATAGAATGTTTAATATTCGTTCTCATTAGATACCCCTTTCCATTCGTTTCTTCTGTTTTTGCTGTGAGAAATCCGATCATATCATCTTGCAAGCTTCTCGAAAGCTTTCAAGTACCTTTTCCCTCTCCTCTTGGGTGTAATAGAAATGGGTGGAATTTGGCAGCGTATGGACTTCTACCCTACCACATTTTTGCAAGACCTTGATAGAGCGCCGGGCTACAAGCTCATCCTTCTCCGATTGCCACGCAATACAAGGTACTTGCAAATCTCTATATAGCTTAGAAACAGCACTGCATTCTTGCAGCAGCTCTATCATTCGTGGGATCCAAGGGATATATTTCCACAGTTTTGGGGTCAGCTTCATACCGCAGGCAACCGCCATTGCGTTATAGACGGGAGCGTTTTCCTTCTTTATGCCAAATGCCAAGCCTACTGCGTAGCTTGCCGCGCTGAGCCGCACAAAGGGCGGTGTGGGCGCCGCCACCATAAAGAGAAGCTTCACCTTTTCCGGTCGCCGCAACACCTGCCGGACAGACAGCAGCGTGCCCATAGAGTGTCCCACAAGGACAATATTCTCATATGTATCGCAAAGCGCCTCAAAAATGCTTTCCGTCTGTGCCTTCCACTTTTTCATAGAGGTCTTTCCAAAGGCAGGCACATCCTCGCAGTGACCATCCAGCACGATATTATACAGCGACCAAGTTGGGTCTACCGCCATTTCCAGCGGCAGAAGTTCACGGAAATGGTCAGGCGTGCCGCAAATGCCGTGAATCATCAGCACGGCTGTCTTTGCATCGGACACGATCCGCACCGTCTCTCGATTTGGCATAAAAACACCTCCTGTCTATCACTCTTTTGTCAAAGGCTCCCTTGTGCAAAGGGTAAGCGAAGCGCAGTCGCGGTAGTGAATGACAGCCCGGCAGACTGTCAGAGCCGCGACCGGGCTCGCCGCAGCGAGCTGTCACGCGAACAGCGTGACTGAGGGATTGTCAACCCCTCCGAGCAAAATCGAAGATTTTGCCCACCTCCCCTTACACAGGGGAGGCTGTTTGGTGCGCTCATACACCTGTAATGGCTGCATAACAGCAAAAACCGGGGATTTCCCCCGGTTTTTGTTATATTTCTCGTCTGCCCTCCAAGGCCCGGGAAAGGGTCACCTCGTCGGCATACTCCAGCTGGCTGCCAACGGGCACACCGTAGGCAAGCCTTGTCACCTTGATCTCCATAGGCCGCAGAAGCCGGGAAATGTACATCGCCGTGGCTTCGCCCTCCGTATCGGGATTGGTGGCCATAATGATCTCGCGAACCTCACCGCTTGCCACGCGGCTCAGCAGCTCCCGGATGCGGATGTCCTCTTGTGTGATGTGGTTGAGCGGAGAAATTACACCGTGGAGCACATGGTACACACCGCGAAACTCCCGGGAACGCTCCATGGCGATCACATCCCGGGGATCTGCCACCACGCAGATGACACTCTTATCCCGACCGGGATCGTCACAAATGGGACAAATCTCTCTATCCGTCAGGTTTTGACAGACAGGACAGGTATGCACCGCTTTTTTGGCATCCAAAATTGCCTCGGCAAAGGCCTGCGCCTCCCCTTCCGGTAAGCTCAGTACATGGAAGGCAAGTCTCTGGGCAGTCTTGCCGCCAATGCCGGGAAGCCGGGCAAAATGATCGGTCAGCTCCTGCAGAGCTGCGGGAAAGTACTGCATCAGAACAGACCGCCTAAATTCATACCGCCGGTGAGTCTTGCCATATTATTCTGAGACTCGGTCTCGGCAGCGCGCATTGCCTCGTTGATGGCTGCAATGATCATATCCTGCAGCATCTCCACATCATCAGGGTCTACTGCCTCGGGCTTAATCTCCAAGCTTTTCAGCTCCCGGCTACCGGAAACGCTGGCAGTCACCATACCGCCGCCTGCGCTGGCAGTAAAGACCTTGTTTTCCAGCTCTTCCTGCATACGAAGCATATCCTGCTGCATCTTCTGCGCCTGCTTCATCATTGCCATTTGGTTCATGCCGCCACCGGGCATACCGCGAAATCCACCTTTTGCCATATCATAAACTCCTAACTATCGTTATTTTACTTATTGATTCGAATGCGATCGGGATGCTGCTCCCCGAACTTCAGAAAATGCTCCATACTGTCAGAAACCGTACCGCTTTTGTCCACAGCCACCGCCTGCACCGGACGGCCTAATACGGCAGATGCCTTCCGGGCTGCCAAAAGCAAGATATCCGGCTTATTGATAAAGCCGAGGACAAAGCCATTCTCGCACCGCAGCTCCAGCCTGTCCCCTATCAGTACACCCTGCACGGCTGCATTGGGGTTGGGAGCGAAGTAGCCCCGAACTGCCGGGGAGGTCAGCTCCTGACGGATCTGGGTCGCTACCTCGATCCAAAAGCCTACAGGTGCTTCTGCCGGTGCTTCCTGCGCAGACGCAAGTGTAACTGTTTCCTCAGCTTTGGGTGCGGAAACAGGTTTTTCTTTTTTCTTTTCAGGCGCGGGCGTCAGTGCTGCTGCAGGAGCAGCCACCACACCGGCGCGAATTTGCTCCTCAAGTCTCGTCAAACGGGCATTGAGTGCCTCTGCCTCCAGCGTTAGTTCCGGCTGGCACAAGTTAATTATGCACATCTCCGCGTCCATCCGGCGGCTGCTGCTTCTTGTAAAGCCGCTGAGGGTCCCCTGAATGAGATTCAGCATCCGGCTCAGCTCCCCCACAGAAAAGGCTTCACTCAGCGCCTCTGTCTCCTCATCGGAAGCCACACCGGAAAGGAGAGAAATTCCCTCTTTGGGCGCTGCCTTTAAGACCATAAAGTCCCGGGTAAGGCAGGCCATTTCGTCCAGCAATGCGCCCAGTTCCTTACCCTCGGCATAAAAACGGTTGAGGAGGGACAGCGCGCCTGCCGTATCATGCTTGGAGATAGCGGCCATCAGCTTGCCGCATTCCTGAATACCGGCAATGCCGAGGCAGGCATAGACCCGCTCGGGATTCAGCTCCCCCTGAGTGGCAGAAGCGCACTGGTCCAGCAAGCTCAGACCGTCACGCATACCGCCGTCAGCCAGTCGCGCCAGCACCCGGGCGGCAGAATCGGTCAGGTCGATATTTTCCTGATAAGATACATATTGGAGCCGGGCAGCAATGTCCTCCTGACTGATGCGTCGGAAGGAAAACCGCTGACACCGGGAAAGAATGGTTGCCGGGACCTTATGCAGCTCCGTTGTTGCCAGGATAAAGAGCAGATGCTCCGGCGGCTCTTCAATGATCTTCAGCAGCGCGTTAAATGCCGAAATGGACAGCATATGCACCTCGTCGATGATGTACACACGCATTTTTACCTGAGAGGGCGAATAAATGGCATCGTCCCGCAGGTCCCGGACATTGTCTACGCCGTTATTGGATGCCGCGTCGATCTCCAGCACATCCATACAAGCGCCGGAATCAATGGCACGGCAGGAGGGGCAGCAGTTACAGGGATTGCCGTTTTGGGGATTTTCACAGTTGACCGCCTTGGCCAAAATCTTGGCACTGCTGGTCTTACCGGTACCACGGGAGCCTGTAAATAAGTATGCGTGGCTCAGCCGCCCGGATGCCACCTGGGTCTTTAGGGTCTGCGTCACCGCGATCTGACCGACTAAATCATCAAAGGTCTGAGGACGGTATTTTCGGTATAACGCCTGATACATATGCTTCCTCCTTTCTCTCTTTTGCGTACAGAACCGGCTCATAACAAGATCGCACACCCACATTTGAACGAGCCAAACACTCGGTTTCCATACAGCCGGCTCGGGAACGGCAGCCCCGCGGCACACGGAAAGATCCGCTTAATGCTGCTTGGTTCCCCACCTGACATGGTTCACGGGGTTCCGTTGCGCGAGACCGTTCCTTCAACGCCACTTATATGGTCCGGACAGCACTTGACTGGCCCGGGTGTGGGAATTCACCCCTGCT
>SVLR01000021.1 GCA_015067785.1 Oscillospiraceae bacterium | reverse complement strand
TGAAGAAGGACCTGTTCATGCTTCGTAGCGTGCTGCATACGAAGCATGAACAGGTCCTTCTTCAGACCCTGCAGCTTCTTCTCCAGGTCCTCAACGGACAGGCTGCGAATCTCTTTGATTTCTTTTGCCTTCATCTTATTCACCACCAATCTCAGTGTCTACTTCCCGGGCAATGACGCGAGTCTTGATGGGCAGCTTGTGCTGAGCCAGACGGAGAGCCTCGCGGGCGACTTCCTCAGAAACGCCGCCGATCTCGAACATAACCTTCTGGTTCTTGACAACTGCTACCCAGCCTTCGGGAGCGCCCTTACCGGAACCCATACGAGTACCCAGGCCTTTCTTGGAATAGGGCTTGTCGGGGAAAATCTTGATCCAGACCTTACCGCCACGCTTGGTGTAACGGGTCATGGCAATACGAGCTGCCTCGATCTGGTTGCCGGTGATCCAGCCGGGCTCCAGAGCCTGGATGCCGAACTCACCGTAGGAAACCTTGTTACCACGGGTTGCAGCACCGGTCATACGGCCGCGCTGTACCTTGCGGTACTTCGCTCTCTTGGGCATTAACATTAGCGGTTTCCTCCTTCTCTACGGTTATTGGGTCTGTCACCCTGACGGCGCTCGCCATTACCGCGGCGCTCACCGTTGGGGCGGCGATCGCGACGCTCACGGCGCTCACGGGGAGCGGGATCGGGAGTTGCGATACGCAGGGTGGAGTCGAGGACCTCGCCCTTGTAGATCCAGACCTTAACACCGATGCGGCCATAGGTGGTAGCAGCTTCTGCGAAGCCGTACTCAATGTCAGCACGGATGGTCTGCAGGGGGATGGTGCCCTCGTGATAGCTTTCGCTGCGGGCGATTTCAGCACCGCCCAGACGGCCGCCGCAGGTTACCTTGATGCCCTTGGCACCCAGGCGGGTGGCCTGCTGCATAGCCTTCTTCATTGCGCGGCGGAAGGAGATACGCTTCTCCAGCTGCTGGGCAATGTTCTCAGCTACCAGCTGTGCGTTCAGGTCAGGGGAACGAACCTCAACGATGTTCAGGTTCACGCTCTTTCCGAGCTTCTTTTCCATTTCCTTACGCAGATTTTCGATCTCAGTGCCAGCCTTACCGATGACAACACCGGGGCGGGAACACCAGAGATTGATCTTGACCTTGCCATTGTTGCGCTCGATCTCGATCTTTGCTACGCCGGCGGCGTAGAGCTTTTCTTTCAGGTACTTACGGATATTGTAGTCCTCGACAACAAGATCGCCGACCTTGTCCTCGCGAGCGTACCAGCGGGAATCCCAGTCCTTGATAACGCCTACACGCAGGCCGTGGGGATTAACTTTCTGTCCCATAGCTACCTCCTTAAGCCTTCTCGCTCACACCGATGGTGATGTGAGTGGTTCTCTTCATGATCCGTACAAAGCCGCGGCGGGATGCGATGCGGCCTCTCTTCAGCACGGGACCGGGGTTAGCGATCACGGTGGAGACGTACAGATTGTCGGCATTCATGCCGTGGTTGTGCTCGGCGTTAGCCACAGCGCTCTTGAGGAGCTTAGCCATAGGCTCGCAAGCGGCCTTGGTGGTCTGGCTCAGGTATGCGGCAGCGGTCTTAACGTCCTTACCCCGGATCATATCGCAAACGAGCTTGACCTTACGGGGAGACATACGGACGTACTTTACGTGTGCAAATGCTTCCATGTCAGTACCTCCTTACTTGGAATTGGCGGTCTTGTTACCGGAGTGACCGCGGAAAGTACGGGTGGGAACAAACTCACCGAGCTTGTGACCGACCATATCCTCGGTAACATAAACGGGAACATGCTTACGACCGTCGTGAACTGCGATGGTGTGGCCAACAAAGGAGGGGAAAATGGTGGAAGCTCTGGACCAGGTCTTGAGAACCTTCTTTTCGCCAGCCTTGTTCAGCTCCTCAACGCGCTTATACAGCTCGGGAGCTACGAAAGGGCCTTTTTTGATACTTCTGCTCATTTCATTTCCTCCTTACTTGCTGTTTCTGCGCTTGACAATGAACTTGTCAGTGCGGTTCTTGGTCTTACGGGTCTTGTAACCCAGAGCAGGCTTGCCCCAAGGCGTAACAGGACCGCTACGGCCGATGGGAGCGCGACCCTCACCACCACCGTGGGGGTGGTCATTGGGGTTCATTACGGAACCGCGGACGGTGGGACGGATACCCATATGACGGGTACGGCCGGCCTTACCGATGTGCACGTTCTCGTGATCCAGGTTACCTACCTGACCGATGCAAGCGGTGCAGTTAACGCGGATATAGCGAACTTCACCGGAGGGAAGTCTGACCTGAGCAAGGTCGCCTTCCTTAGCCATCAGCTGTGCGGCAGTACCGGCGGAACGAACCAGCTGTGCGCCGTGGCCGGGCTGCAGCTCCACATTGTGGATAACAGTACCGACGGGAATGTTGGCGATAGGCAGGCAGTTGCCGGGCTTGATGTCAGCATTGGCAGAGGAGATAACAACATCGCCAGCCTTCAGACCGTTGGGGGCCAGAATGTAGCTGAGAGTGTTGTCTTCGTAACGGATCAGCGCAATGTAAGCGCTGCGGTTGGGATCGTACTCCAGGCGCTCAACAGTAGCGGGCATATCCAGCTTCTGGCGCTTGAAGTCGATGATACGGTACTTACGCTTGTTACCGCCGCCGCGATGACGGACGGTGATATGACCGTAGCTGTTGCGACCTGCGTTCTTCTTGAGGGTCTCAACCAGGCTACGCTCAGGTTTTGCCTTCTTGTCCACACCCTCGAAGCCGGAAACAGTCATGTTACGGCGGGCAGGGGTGTAAGGCTTAAAAGTTTTAATAGCCATTTGCGTTTCGCTCCTTTATTGAGATTGGATTAGACCATACCCTCGAAGAACTCGATGGTCTTGGAGTCAGCAGTCAGGGTGACGACCGCCTTCTTGTAGGCGCTGCGGCGGCCGGCGGGATAAGCACCGGTGCGCTTTACCTTGCCCTGCATACGGATGGTGTTGACCTTAGCGACCTTAACGCCGAAGATCTCTTCGACAGCAGCCTTGATCTCGGTCTTGTTGGCGTCGATGGCGACCTGGAAGACATACTTCTTGTCGGCAACGGACTCCATGGACTGCTCGGTGATAACCGGTCTCAGGATTACATCATAAGCGTTCATTATGCGAATACCTCCTCGATCTTCTGGAGAGCAGCCTTGTCAACAACCAGCTTAGTGGCATTCACGATATCGTAAACGTTGATCAGGTTGGCGAAGGTGATCTCACAGCCGGGGATGTTACGGCCGGACTTGACCACGGTCTGGTCAGCCACAGCGGTAACGACCAGGCACTTGCCCTCTGCACCAACAGCGCTCAGGAACTTCGCAAACTGTGCGGTCTTGGGAGCTTCCATCTTGATCTCGTCGATGACGATGATGTTCTGCTCGGAAGCCTTTGCGCTCAGTGCGCTCTTGAGAGCCAGACGGCGGGTCTTCTTATTCAGGGTGTAGCTGTAGTCGCGGGGCTTGGGAGCAAATACAATACCGCCGTGGGTCCACTGGGGAGCACGGGTGCTGCCCTGACGGGCGCGGCCGGTACCCTTCTGCTTCCAGGGCTTTCTGCCGCCGCCGGAAACTTCAGCGCGGGTCAGAGCAGACTGTGTGCCCTGACGGCAGTTTGCCAGGTGGTTCTTGACCACATCGTGGACAACTGCTGCATTGGGGGTAATGCCGAATACGGACTCGGAGAGCTCGATCTCACCGACGACCTTGCCGGACATATCCAAAACATTCGTCTTAAGCATTGTTCAAGTTCTCCTTTCCTTAGCCTCTTGCGGAAGCCTTCTGGGGATTTCTGCCGGAAGCCTTCTGCGGGTTCTTGCTGATGTCGGTTGCACCGGTCTTGACCTTGTTGTTCTTTACGGTGTTCTTCAGGTAAACCAGACCGCCCTTGGGGCCGGGGATGGCGCCGCGGATAACGATCATGTTCAGCTCTGCATCTACCTTAACAACTTCCAGGTTCTCAATGGTGACCTGCTCGTTGCCCATCTGACCTGCGCCGATCTTACCCTTGAAGATACGGGACTGGTGAGAGGTAGCACCCATAGAACCAGCGTGACGGTGAACAGGGCCACCACCGTGGGTCATATCGGTGCGGTGTGCGCCGTGACGCTTGATAACGCCCTGATAGCCGTGGCCCTTAGAGATACCGGTCACGTCGATCATGTCGCCGGCTGCAAAGGTATCAGCCTTGATCACGTCGCCAACGTTCAGCTCCTCAGCATTTTCGAGCTTGAACTCCTTCAGGTGCTTCTTTGCCTCGACGCCGGCCTTCTTCAGGTGGCCTGCTTCGGGCTTGCTCAGCTTAGATTCCTTAACATCCCCAAAGCCAAGCTGTACGGCTACATAGCCGTCGGTTTCGATGTTCTTCTTCTGAGTAACGACGCAGGGACCTGCCTCCACAACGGTAACAGGAATTACCTTGCCGTTCTCATCGAAGATCTGGGTCATACCCACTTTCTTGCCGATGATTGCTTTCTTCATGTGTTTTCTCCTTTTTTAGGTTATTGGTTGACAGATGCCATTGGGTGCACCCAGCCAACATGACCCGTCGCCCGATGCTTTTCAGTGCGGGCAGCGGTGAATTCGCATATATTATTTAATAATGTATACGAATTACAGCTTTATCTCAATCTCAACACCAGCGGGAAGATCCAGGCTGCTGAGGGCCTCAACGGTCTTCTGGTTGGGGTTAAGGATATCGATCAGTCTCTTATGGGTTCTGCGCTCGAACTGCTCACGGCTGTCCTTGTACTTGTGCACAGCGCGAAGGATGGTAACGACTTCCTTCTTGGTGGGCAGGGGGATGGGACCGGAAACGGCAGCGCCGTTACGCTTTGCGGTCTCAACGATTTTGGCTGCGCTGGCGTCGATCAGGTGATGATCGTAAGCCTTCAGCCGGATGCGGATCATTTGGTTTGCCATTTTGTGTTTCCTCCTTGATAAAACGTACTCAGTTTTCTTGGTGTCTGGGTACGGTGAGCTGCTTTCGCAACGCCTCCGTGCGTATCACTCTGTGCCATGAAAAATGGTCGACACAAGGCCGACCTTTCCCCTGCCGCAACGATATACGCAGCGCAAACAGAAGCAGTTCAGCCGCCCGATGACCGGACATACTCCGTAGAAGTTACCGCCATTTGGCGCAATCTCCTACATCATCGCAGTGCGATGTGCAGACTTCGCCCGCACACGCTCGATCATTTTAACACACACGGCTGCGTTTGTCAACTATTATTTTAGGAATATCTTACAAATTTTTTATACTATTTTTGTCAGTTTCATAGAAAAATTTCTGCCGTCATTTTAAGTACGGTAGGGGCGACCATTGGTCGTCCGTAAAGCCTCCCTTGTGCAAAGGGAGGTGGGCAAAATCTCTGATTTTGCTCGGAGGGATTGTCCTTAATTGTGGTATGATTGCCACTGGCAATCATTGAGATTTATTACGCTGCGCTTTGCAACAGCTCCACAGTCAGAAATCCAAGATTTCTGGCAGCTCCCCTTACACAGGGGAGCCTTTTTCTCCCTCCGCTTTACAGATACCATAATTGTCAACTGTCAACTATCAACTGTCAATTATTCAGGGCAAGCAGTTCCCTGCTTGCCCTGAAATCACTCTTCAATTCTCTGAATATCCGCGCCCAGGGCAGTCATCTTTTCAATGAGCCGCTCGTAGCCCCGCTCCACATAGTGGATATTGTCTACAAAGGTCGTTCCTTTTGCGGAAAGACCAGCGATGATCAGTGCTGCGCCTGCCCGCAGATCCTTGGCGCTGACAGTAGCTCCGGAAAGCCGGGGTGTTCCGGTAATGATGGCGGTTTTGCCATCGATCTGAATATCTGCGCCCATGGATGCCAGTTCATTGCAGTAGCCGAAGAAGCGGGTCTCATAGACATTTTCCGTCAGCTTGCTCACACCGTCCGCCAGCGTCATACACACGCAGATCTGGGCCTGCATATCCGTGGGGAAGCCGGGATAAGGCCGGGTCTTGACGGTGGTGCACTTCAGGTTGCCATTGGAGACGATCCGAATAGAATCATCGAAGTTCTGGGTAGTCACGCCCATTTCCTCAAGCTTGGAGGTAATGCACTCCATATGCTTGGGGATCACATTTTTCACCAGCACATCACCGCCAACAGCCGCAACAGCCGCCAAATAGGTGCCGGCCTCGATCTGATCGGGGATGATGGCATAGGTACCGCCGGTAAGCTTCTTTACACCGCGGATCTTTATGGTATCCGTGCCGGCGCCGGAAATATCTGCGCCCATGGTGTTGAGGAAGTTCGCCAGATCAACGATATGGGGCTCCTTTGCCGCATTTTCGATAACCGTCTGTCCGGGCAGCAGAGTCGCCGCCATAATGATATTCATAGTCGCGCCGACGCTGACAACGTCTAAGCTCACCCGGTTGCCGGCAAGACCGTTTTCTCCGGGAGACAGCCGCACATACTCGTCAGTCTCCTCTACCCTTGCACCCAAGGCTTTAAAGCCCTTGATATGCTGGTCGATGGGACGGGAAGCAAAGTTACAGCCACCGGGCAGCGCCACATCTGCCTGACCGAATCGGGACAGCAGTGCGCCCATCAGATAGTAGCTGGCACGCATTTTTTTAACCAACTCCGGGTTTGGCTTTGTGCTGCGAATACAGGTGCTGTCTAAGGTGACAGCGCCGCCTGGCAGCTTTTCCACCACCACACCTAAGTCTTCCAAAATCGCGAGGATAACACGGACATCGGAAATATCCGGGACATTTTCCACCCGGCATTTTCCCTCGATCAGTATGGCGGCAGGCAATATTGCCACGGCCGCATTTTTCGCACCGCTTATAGTAACAGCGCCCCGTAAGGGGTTTCCGCCGTGAATTTCATATCTTGCCAAGGATGATCCTCTCCTTGCGAATTATTCTTCCATTTCTCACGCCATTATACCACAATTTCCGACTTATGTAAAGTACTTTCTTATCTGCGAAGACCTTTCGGATAATGATTTTTGAGTACCTTTCCGTCACCCTTGCCCCAGCCGATACTGTAACCATCTGCCAACACAAGGCACCATCCGTTCTTATCCGACGGCACCACATCGCCGTGCAAATAAGCAGCCAGCTCCTTGCTGTCGGCGCTGTAGGACTGGACGGTTTTTGCCTCCTTCAGCCAAAGCGCCAAAGCGTGTGCCGGCACAAACCGACCCTTTCGCACCTCTCCCAGCTCCAATCCGGGGCGCAGAACACGCAGTCCCTTCAGCTCCGGTGTTTCCGGCGATGCCCAATATACCGTCTCCCCAAAGCAGACTGCCTTGCCCTTTGGAAGGGAGATGCCCATTTCCCGGGCAAACAGTTCCCACTCCTTCGGCAGCTTCTCCCCTTTTAAGCCGGGTTCCGGGGTCTCCCCTGCTCCGCTCTTTCGCAGCGACGCCACAAAATGCCCCTCACCCAATAGCTTATGGGGCCAAAGCCGGAACATTCCGGTGCCTGCATTGGAAAACCACGGTGCCTCCACATCCTCTGCCGTAAATTCCGGGTGCTCCTCCAAAAAAGCAGCCACCGTCTCCTCGTTTTCCTCCGGTGCAAAAGTGCAGGTGGAGTAGACCAGCCTGCCGCCGGGACGCAGAAGCTTTGCGGCAGAGCGCAGGATCTCCCGCTGCCGGGCAGCGCACATAGAAACGGTCTCCACGCTCCAATCGGTAACTGCTGCCTCCTCCTTGCGGAACATACCCTCACCGGAGCAGGGCGCATCCACCAGCACCCGGTCAAAGTACTCCGGCAGCCGCCGGCTCAGATTTTCCACATTCTCATTGGTCACAAGGGCATTGGCAACCCCCAGCCGCTCGATATTCTGGGACAGGATCTTCGCCCGCTTGGGACTCCATTCGTTACAAAGGAGAAAGCCCTCCCCCAGCATCCGCCCGGCAATTTGGGTAGACTTACCGCCGGGCGCCGCGCACAGATCACAAACCCGCTCCCCGGGCTGGGGATCTAAAAGCGCTACAGCGGACATTGCGCTTGCCTCCTGCAAATAGTATACGCCACACTCGTGATATGGGTGCAGACCGGGGCGGCTTTCTGCATCATAATAAAAGCCGTTTTCCTCCCAAGGCACATTTTCCCGGACAAAAGGCAGCTTTGCCTGCTCCCCCTTCAGGGGATTAAACCGCAGCGCCACCGCCCGGGACCGCTCTAAGCTCTGCAAATACGCCGGGTATTCCTCCCCTAACATATCTTTCATCCTATTCAAAAATGCTTCAGGCAGCATAGCTTTCCTCCCGAATAAACTGACTGTTGATCGTTATCTCTCCACAGGGGATTCCCAAATACCGCACCAAAACACTTTACCATGTTCTGGCGAGGCGGGCCTGGAGGGGTACATAGGGGAGGTGGCTTTGTTTGCGGGAGCAAACAACTCAAATCCTCCCCTATGCCGCATTCTTTGGGTACTTTCTTGGCGGAGCAAGAAAGTACCATATCTATTGTATCACATATTTCCATAAAATACTATATAAAAAGCGGTGCAGCCGAAACTGCACCGCATATTTTATAGAATTACTCCTCGTCCTTCTTGGCATCGTCAATGATCTTCTGCTGATTTGCCTTGGGTACTTCCTCATAGCGGACGAACTCAAGGGTAAAGGAGCCGCGAGCCTGGGTCATTGCGCGCAGGTCGATAGCATAGCTGCCCATCTCGGCCATAGGCACTTCTGCTTCCACAACGGTATTGCCGTCGGCATCGGGATTCATACCCATAGGACGGCCGCGGCGCTTACTCAGGTCACCCATTACATCGCCAACATAGGCTTCGGGAACGGTAACCGCCAGAGAGCCGATGGGCTCCAGCAGCGTAGGAGCGGCATTGGGCATTGCTTCCTTGAAGGCAAGGATCGCAGCCAGCTTAAATGCCATTTCGTTGGAGTCAACGGGGTGGTAGGAGCCATCGTACAGAACCGCCTTCAATCCGACCATAGGATAGCCTGCCAGCGGGCCCTTCTGAACTGCCTCCTGAATACCCTTTTCAACAGCGGGGTAGAAGTTCTTGGGAACGGAGCCACCGAAGACCTCCTCTGCGAAGATCATCTCATCCTGCTCCTCCTGGGGCTCGAAGCGGACCCAAACATCACCGAACTGACCGGAACCGCCGGTCTGCTTCTTATGACGGCCATGGGCCTGAACAGTCTTCTTGATCTTCTCGCGGTAAGCCACCTTAGCAGTATCCAGAACAGCATCCACACCGAAGCGGCTCTTGAGCTTTGCAACCAGTACATCTAAGTGCTGATCACCGGCACCGGAGACGACGACCTGCTTGGTCTCCGCATTGTTGACAACATAGAAGGAAGGATCTTCTTCGTTCAGTCTGTGCAGGCCTGCAGCGACCTTATCCTCCTGACCCTTCGTTTTGGGAGAGATTGCCATGGAGTAGCAGGCAGGTGCATAAGGCAGACCCTTAAGGGAAACGACCTTGCGGGCATCGCACAGGGTATCGCCGGTCTTTACCTTATCCATCTTGCCGATGGCGCCGATATCACCGCAGGAAAGCTCCTTAACTTCGGTAGCCTTTTTGCCGCACATAGAGTAGAGACGGCCCAGCTTTTCGGTCTCACCGGTACGGGCATTGACCAGCGCAGTATCGGAGGTAATGGTGCCGGAGAGAACTTTGATGAAGGAGTACTTGCCGTACTGATCGGAAACGGTCTTCCAAACGAATGCGGAGGGCACGCCGCCGGGAGAAACCACGAATTCCTCGGTGGTGCCGTCAGCGGTGGTTGCCTTGTGATAGTTGCCTTCCACGGGGTTGGGCAGCAGGTCGATGATGTGATCCATCAGCATCAGGCTGCCAAGGCAGGTAACACCGGAGCCGCAGAGTACAGGGAACATACTCAGGTCCTTAACGCCCTGATGCAGACCCTTGATCATTTCCGCATAAGTAAAGGGCTCCTCATTGAAGAACTTGTCCATCAGCTCCTCGTCAGTTTCCGCAACGGCTTCCATCAGGGCATAGTTAAAGTCAGAAATAACCTCTTCCTTGCCCTCGGGAACAGCGATCTCTACCCGCTTCAGATTCTGCATCTCATAGGCACGCTTATTGAGCACATCGATAATGCCGGTGACCTTACGGTTGCCGTCCCAAATGGGAACGACGATAGGCGCGATCTTATTGCCGTACTTCTCACGCAGGGCTTCGAAGGTAGCGTTGTAATCAGAGTTGTCCTCGTCTACCTTGGAGATGTAAATGAAGCGGGGCATATTGCGCTCCTGGCAGTATTTCCAAGCCTTCTCGAAGCCAACAGTGATGCCGTCCTTGGCAGAGATGACCAAGATCGCTGCGTCCGCTGCCCGGAGGGCTTCCACGGTAGCGCCGGCAAAGTCAAAGGCACCGGGGGTGTCCAGTACATTGATACGCACGTTCTTGTAGTCGAGAGGAACTACAGAGGTGGAGATGGAAATATGACGGCGGATCTCCTCGGGGTCAAAATCACAAACCGTATTGCCGTCCGCATTCTTGCCGATGCGGTCGATGGCGCCGGTCATATAAAGTAAGCTTTCAGCCAGTGCAGACTTGCCGCTGCCGCTATGGCCCAGCAAGCAGATGTTGCGAATTGAGTTAGCAGTGTGCATAATATAAAATCTCCTTTTGCTTCCTTTGCGGTAATAACCACATTAAGGTAATTATACACGAAACACCTTTGTATTTCAATGATAATTTTAGCAAAAACGCAAATTCGTCTCTATGTCACAAAACGGGTATCCATTTTCGGTCATTTCCACGAAAAACATCTGTTCCCGACCCATAAACATATCGTAGGGGCGACCATCGGTCGCCCCTACCGCACCTACGACACCCTGTAATCTTGCGGCTTTTGCGGACGGGCAATGCCCGCCCCTACAATTAAAATCCGTCCGCTTGCGGACACCTTAACTCTTCCCTCTTCTCTCTTCTCTCTTCTCTCTTCACTAAAAAAGACCGCCCGCAGGCGGTCTTTTTCATAGTGTTCTCGTCCACTCGGTAATGAGGAAGCCGGGGATCAGCCAAATTGCCTGATAGAGCAAAATGTTCAGCGGCGTCAAAAGGTCGGTACGCCCCAGCAGCGACAGTGCAAGCATTGCCGCAAGACCCAGCGCGCCGCCTAAAATGTGGATGACCACACCGAGGCTGACCGCGTGACAGTAAGCTCTGCCGCCGGAAATGGCATAGCCGTAGGCAGGCAGTGAGGGACGGACACACAGTGCCAGCGCCGGCTCCCCTTCCTCCGGGGTCAGCTGCCGCAGACGCTCTCTGTCCTCCGGCTCCGGACGGCGCATCTTCTTGGGATGGATGCCGAACTTGGTCTGTAGGAAGGAACCGTTCAGGACAAAATCCTCGGTGACCAGCACCGGCTTCACACGGCGGCTGGCAGTCAGCACCCGCAGACCGTGGGAGACCATCCGGTTTTTCTCATACTGCACTGCCAGCAGGCAGGAGAACTTCCCATCCAGAGCGATGCCGATACCGCCGGGCAGACGGACATCCTCCGGTACCTGAACACGGAAGGCCTTGAGCATCGGGATGGTACCGATCAGTACCACCGTTCCTGCAACACCGCCGCCGATACCGCCGTCATAGGCCTTGTAGCTTTCGATCTCGCAGGACTCCCCATTGTAGCTGTCCTTCAGCGCATCCAGCAAAGGTCCGAGGCTTCCGTCCTCCCGCTTTGCCACAGCAGCGGCATAGCCGATGACCTTGGCAGGGGCCTCCTCGCCGTAGAACTTCACACCGTTGAGCCTTACCGTTCCCTCGGGGAAGAGATCCCTCTCCGTAATGGGGAACAGCGCCTTGGAAGCAAGTCCCTTCGCGCCCTTCCAGCCGCAGATGACTACACCTAACTTATAGAGCTTTTTCTCCAAAAGCTGTCCGGGTCGCGCTACAGAAATAAACATAGTCGCAGGCATGGATACCAGCATTGCCGCAGCAAATACCTGAACAGCCAAAGCAAGATCATGGAGCGCCACCGTCACACCGGCAATGCTCACAGAGAGGATCAAGGCGATCAGACAGTAGATGCCCTGCACCTTTTCCGGTGTGCTGTACTCACCGTAGGAATTCATAAAATCATCCACATCGCCGTCGCAGCGGATAAAGCCGGTACGGTCGCCGTCGTAAGCTGCCTTTTTCCCGATACCGGAGAGCATTTTCGCGCCCCGAAGGGTATCGGTGCGGCAGGTATCGGTCTTTCGCTGCATCGCGGTGCCCCAAAGGGACATGAAGACCTGAATGCAAAATACCGCAGTCGCAGGCACCCGCAGCATCTTCAGGCAGAAGATGCAGTCGAGCAAGCAGGCGATGAAGGTGAAAAACAGCATCGTATTCGGTGTAAACCGGGGTTTTCCCAAATCGAACATTCCTTCCACCAGCTGGAACGCACCCACAAAGGCGGAGACAAGCAACAAAAGAAGCTGGCTGAAAATCATCAGCCGCAGCCGATCCTCCGGTACAAGCCCCTTGGCATACAGCACCGTAACACCAACGGCGATCACCGCGATCACAAAGCTCAGCAGCATCACCGTCCGAAGACCGGCAATCCCCTTTTCCCGCAGGGCATAATACTGCCGCTCGGGACCCTCCACGATCTTGCGGCGCATAATCTGGAAGGATGTGCGCAGGACCTTGGGCGAAGGCTTTTGTTTTTTGGGGATGCGGGTGGTATCTCCGTTTTCCTCTTCCCATTGGTCAGTGGAAACCCGACGGGGCCCTTCCGTCTCCCGGGCAGGAGCGTACCACTTGGTATCCTCCGATGCACCCGAAGCATCAAACCGCTTGGTGTCCGCAGATGCCTTGGGCGGCACAAACCGCCTGGTATCCTCCTGTGCAGCAGGTGCCTTCTCCTGACTTACCTTGGTCACATCCTCCAAGGGAATGGTATCTTTCATTTTATCACCGGAGCCAGATAGCTTTTCCTTTACCGGCTTTTCGCTGAATTCCCGGAGAATATCGTCAATATCTATACTGAATTGCTCGTTGTCAGCCATAGCTTACCTCCTTTGACGGACTGCCTCGTATAGCAGGATCGATGCCGCTACAGAGGCATTGAGGGATGTGATCTTCCCCTTCATGGGAATATGGACAGTCACATCACAGTTCTTCTGCACAAGACGGCTCATACCCTCGCCCTCAGAGCCAACCACAATGGCGGCAGGTCCGGTCAGATCCGCTTCGTACATAGGGATAGAGCCTTCGGCAGCTGTGCCGAATACCCACACGCCTTTTTCCTTTAATTCCTCGATGGTGGCATTGATGTTGGTGACCCGCGCCACCTTCATATGCTCAATAGCACCGGCAGATGCCTTTGCCACCACAGCCGTCAGTCCCACGCTGCGACGCTTGGGAATAATGACGCCGTGGGCGCCGGCACACTCCGCAGTCCGGATGATGGCACCTAAGTTATGGGGATCGGTCAGCTCATCGCAGATGATGATCAGCGCATTCTCCCCACGGTCTGCCGCCTCCTGCAAAATATCGTCTACAGAGAAATACTCCCTTGCCGCAGCCAGTGCGATCACACCCTGATGGGCGCGGGTGGTACTCATCATATCTAATTTCCGACGGTCCACCGGCACTACCACCGCACCGGCCTCCTTGGCTTCTGCCGCCAATCGCTGCAGCGCCCGGTCTGTCTCCCCGGAGGCGATAAAAACCTTATCGATGGTCCTGCCGCTGCGCAGCGCCTCCTGGAGCGCATTGCGGCCCTCTAACTGTCCCTCGTTTTCTTCCTCCGGCACAGCAGGTGTAAACTGTCTCTTGGGTGTAAACTGCCTTTTATTCCTATCTGTTCTCTCGTTTCTCATAAGGACTCCCCCTCAGTTACCAAGCTCGTTATTTAACGCCGTAGGGAACGGATTCATCCGTTCCGCAATGTGGAATGCATAAATGCATTCCCTACAATTTCTCATAACAACACATTATCGTCTGGCTGTAACCTATATTTCTTCTATTGTAGCAGAATTTCCATTCCGGTACAACAGAAATTTTACCGGAAATACAATTTTTTTGCCGATTCGAATAAGTTCACAGAAATTTTACCCAAAAACGACCCAATTTCATTGCATAGATGGCTTTTCTGTGGTAAAATACCAAGGAATACGATTTCCTGAGGAGGAATCCATATATGGAACAAAACAACAATCGGAAGCCGGAGCAAAACGGCAAGCCGCCAAAGAGTAAGCTATCCCTTCTGCTTCTGTCTGTGGTAGTAATCCTGTTCATCGGTATGCTCTACGGTATGATCTCCGACGGGCAGTACACCAAAACCACCTTCTCCCAGTTTATGAACGATGTGGAAAATGGCAAGATCGACGAGGTGGAGCTGCACTATGACCGGATCTATTATATGACCAAGGAGGAAGCCGCCAAGCCGGAGCGGGAGCAAAAGGCCTGCTTCACCGGACTTCCCAACGGCAATGTGCTGGAGCTGGCCCAGACCCTGAACGAAAAGGGCATCAAGGTCAATCAGGTCATCGTGGAGGACAATTCCACGATCATGATGATCCTGCTGTACGCTGTAGGCATCGGTGCTATGTTCTTCTTAATGAACGGCATCACCCGTCGGATGAACGGCGGCGGTATGGGTGCCATCGGCGCCAGCAAGGCAAAGGTCTATATGGAAAAAAAGACCGGCGTCACCTTCAAGGATGTGGCAGGTCAGGATGAAGCCAAGGAAAGCCTGCAGGAGATCATTGATTTTCTGCACAATCCCACCAAATATACGGAGATCGGTGCAAAGCTGCCCAAAGGCGCGCTGCTGGTAGGCTCCCCCGGTACCGGCAAGACACTCCTTGCAAAGGCAGTAGCCGGTGAAGCCAATGTACCGTTCTTCTCCATCTCCGGCTCTGACTTTGTGGAAATGTTCGTCGGTGTTGGCGCAAGCCGTGTCCGCGATTTGTTCCAACAGGCAGCCAAGGTTGCCCCCTGTATCATCTTCATCGACGAGATCGACGCGGTGGGACGCAGCCGTGATTCCCGCTATGGCGGCAACTCCGAGCACGAGCAGACCTTAAATCAGCTTTTAGGTGAGATCGACGGCTTCGATTCCTCCAAGGGTATCGTCTGTCTTGCCGCTACCAACCGCCCCGAAATTCTGGATAAAGCGCTGCTGCGCCCCGGTCGCTTTGACCGTCGGATCGTGGTAGATACCCCCAACCTTCAGGGAAGATTGGACACTTTGAAGGTCCACACCCGGAAGATCAAGCTCTCTGAGGATGTCGATCTACAGAAGATCGCTCAGGCTACTGCCGGTGCGGTAGGCGCAGACCTTGCAAACCTTGTGAACGAAGCCGCCCTGCGGGCAGTCCGCAAGGGTCGCAGTGCCGTCAATCAGGAGGATCTGCTGATCTCCTTTGAGACCGTCATTGCCGGCGCAGAAAAGAAAAACACCGTCCTCAGCGACAAGGAGAAAAAGCTGGTGGCATACCACGAGGTCGGTCATGCCCTGATCTCCGCGCTGGAGAAGCAGGAAACGCCCGTCACAAAGATCACCATCGTTCCCCACACCGAGGGTGCGCTGGGCTATACACTCTACCTGCCGGAGGAGGAAAAGTTCCTCTCCACCCGGGATGAGCTTCTCAGCCAGCTCCGCTCCTTAATCGGTGGCAGAGCTGCCGAGGATGTGGTCTTCAACACCCAGACCACCGGTGCCGCCAACGATCTGCAGCGTGCCACCGGCCTTGCCCGGAAGATGATCACTATGTTCGGTATGAACGAGACTCTCGGTCTTATGACCTCCGCCACCGTGGAGCATCAGTATCTGGACGGTCGCAGCTATATGGACTGCTCCGATGAGACTGCCGCACTGGTGGACCGGGAGGTGCAGAAGCTCCTTGCTGGCTGCTACGCATCTGCCAAGGAGACCCTCCAGAATAACCGTCAGTTATTGGACGATATTGCCGCATTATTGCTGGAAAAAGAGACCATCACCGGCGAAGAGATGATGGCGATCATCAACCCGCCCGCTGAAGAATTGACAATTGACAATGGATAATTGACAATTATCTAAAATGCATAAAGGACCGTCCGGAGGCTGGTCCCTACATTGGCGTGTACCTTTGTAGGGACCGGCGTCCTCGACGGTCCTTATTTTATTCGTCCGCAACGCGGACACCTTCATTGTCAATTGATAATTTTCAATTATCCATTTTAATGATCTCCACCAGCATATCCACGCACTTTTCCATATCCTCAACAGGGATATACTCAAAGCGGCCGTGGAAATTCTCGCCGCCGGTGCAGAGATTGGGACAAGGCAGACCCATATAGGAAAGTCTTGCGCCGTCGGTACCGCCGCGGATCGGCACATTGCGGGGCATCATACCCACCTTGCGCATTGCCGCTTCTGCCCGCTCGATGATGTACATACAAGGTGTGATCCGGTTCTTCATATTGTAGTAGCTGTCCCGGAGGGCTACCTGAACAGTGCCTGCGCCGTACTTTTCGTCGATCCGGCAGGCAGCTGCTACCATCAGATCCTTCTTCTCCTCAAACTTTTCCATATCGTGGTCCCGGATGATATAGCGAAGGACCGTCTCCTCTACCTGACCCTGCATATCGGTCAGGTGAATAAAGCCCTCATAGCCTTCCGTATGCTCCGGACGCTGGTCGGCAGGCAGAAGCGCATTATACTCCATAGCCACCAGCTGAGAATTGATCATCTTATCCTTGGCGCCGCCGGGATGGATACTCAGACCGTGAACGGTGACCTTGGCACCGGCAGCGTTAAAGTTCTCATATTCGATCTCCCCGATGGAGCCACCGTCAACGGTATAGGCATATTCCGCATCAAAACCGCTGATATCAAACAGATCTGCACCTCGACCGATCTCTTCGTCAGGGGTAAAACCGATCTTGAGGGTTGCGTGCTTTTTGATCTTCATCAGCTTTTCCGCAGCCGTCAGGATCTCTGCCACACCGGCTTTGTTGTCCGCACCCAAAAGGGTGGTACCGTCAGTAACAACAAGGCGCTTGCCTATGTGGTTTTTAAGGCTTCCGTAATTCTCCTCACGGAGCCAAATATTTTTCTCCTCATTGAGGCACACATCCCCGCCTTTATAGTCAACGATTCTCGCCTTTACATCCTTGCCGGATGCGTCAGGCGATGTATCCATATGGGCGATAAGGCCGATGACCGGAAGCTCCGGGTCACCGGGTACGGTGCCGTAAACATATCCGTGCTCATCCATCCGGGCATCGGCAATGCCCATGGCGCGCATTTCCTCTACCAACGCTGCGCCCAGCAGCTTCTGACCCTCGGTGGAGGGGCAGGTATCCGAAAACTCATCCGATGTGGTCTCGTAGGAAATATATTTTAAAAACCGTTCAGTAACAGATGCCATATTATCCTCCATATTGCATACATCTTGTCATCCTGAGCGAAGTGCCAAAGGCACGCAGTCGAAGGATCCACGCATTTTCCTATCTGTATGCAGATCAAATAGTGCGAAGATTCTTCGACTCCCTCCGGTCGCTCAGAATGACAGGAGGTTCCCATAATTGCACGGGAAGAAGCCACCACAACAGCAGTGGCTCCTAATAGCCAATTATTTTGCAGCGTTTACCAGATCCGCAGTATCCTGCGCGATCATCAGCTCTTCATTGGTGGGCACGACCCAAACCTCCACCTTGGAGTCGGGGGTAGAAATCTTAATTTCCTTGCCGCGCTTCTTATTCAGCTCGGGATCGATCTTAACGCCCATAAAGCCCAGGTACTCGCAAACACCTGCACGGACACCGCCGTCGTTTTCGCCGACACCTGCGGTGAAGGTCAGCACATCGATGCCGTTGAGGGCAGCGGCATAAGCGCCAACATACTTAGCAACCTCGTAGCAGAATTTGTCGCGGGCAAGTGCGCAGTTCTCATCGCCGTTCTTAGCGCCGTCTTCCAGATCGCGGAAGTCGGAGGAAATGCCGGAAATAGCCAGCATACCGGACTTCTTATTGAGAATGTTCAGGCACTCATCCACGCTGTAGCCGTACTTGTTGCACAGGAACTGAACGACAGCGGGATCGATATCGCCGGAGCGGGTACCCATAGGAACACCTGCCAGAGGGGTCAGACCCATGGTGGTATCCTGGCACTTGCCGTCCTTCACAGCGGACATAGAGGAACCGTTGCCAAGGTGGCAGTTGACCATCTTAAATTCCTTCTTGCCGACCAGCTCAGCGGTACGCTTTGCCACATACTTGTGGGAGGTACCGTGGAAGCCGTAGCGACGGATGGAGTCATTTTCGTAGTACTCGGTGGGGATGGCGTAGCGATAAGCCTTGGGGGGCATGGTCATATGAAACGCGGTGTCAAACACAGCCACCTGGGGCGTGCTGGGCATAACTGCCTGGCAAGCCTCGATACCCATCAGGTTTGCGGGATTGTGGAGAGGTCCCAGAGGGATGCACTTCTTGATGGCAGCGATGACCTCGTCGTTAATGATGCAGGAATCAAAGAATTCCATACCGCCGTGGAGCACACGGTGACCCACAGCATCGATCTCGTCAACGCTCTTAATAACGCCGCAGGTTTCGTCCTGCAAAATTGCCAAAGTAGCAGCAATGGCCTCGGAGTGGGTGGGCATAGGAATGTCACGGACGATCTTCTCCTCGCCGACCTTATGGTTCAGACGGCCGTCGATACCAATACGCTCACAAAGACCCTTTGCGCTGACCACACCGGTCTGGGGGTCCATCAGCTGATACTTAAGACTGGAAGAGCCGGCGTTGATAATCAGAATGTTCACTTAAACTTCCTCCTAAAATAAATTGATTTTCTTATGATTTGTGGTAATATAAACACATACGGTATTATTGTATACCAAATTGAAAAATTTCTCAACCCCCAATCACGAAATTTTCCCAAAAAAGGAGGGGAACTTTTGAAAAATACCGGAATTATCTGTGAGTATAACCCCTTTCACAAGGGTCACGCCAAGCAAATTGCCGCCATCCGGCAGGAACGGGGTCCGCAGGAGGGCATCGTGTGTCTTATGAGCGGCAGCTTCGTTCAGCGCGCCGCCCCGGCAATTCTTGACAAGTCCCTCCGGGCGGAGGCCGCCATCCTTTGTGGTGCAGATCTTGTGCTGGAAATGCCCGTCACCCATACCCTTTGCAGTGCGGAGGGCTTTGCCGGCGGCAGCGTCGCCATCCTATCGAAATTCTGCCAGCGTCTTTCCTTTGGCGCGGAAACAGCAGATCGGGAAACCCTTCTTGCCCTTGCCCGGGCACTGATTTCTCCCGATTTTCCTCCCGCCCTTCGGACGTTTTTGGACGCGGGACTGAGCTTCCCCATCGCAAGGCAAAAAGCGTTAGAAAAACTGGGCATGGATGCTTCCTTGCTCAGCATGCCCAATAATATTTTGGCGGTGGAATACTGCAAGGCCATTTTATTGCAGGGAAACGCCATAGAACCCTGCCCCATAAAGCGCGACGGCAGCTATCACGCCCAAATCCCTGACGAAGAAAACCCCTCTGCCACCTCCCTTCGCAGCTGTATGCGTGAACATAAGGATATCTCCCCTTACCTGCCGCCTCAGTGCGTACCCCTCTTTGAAAATGCGTCTCTTCACAGCCTACAGGCCGGAGAGCGCGCCATTTTGGCGAAGCTGCGAACAATGACAGACGCTGAATTTAGCCTCCTGCCCGGCGGCTCGGAGGGTCTTTGGCGCAAGCTGATGCACGCCTGTCGGGAATATGCCACCGTAGAAGAGATCGCCTCTGCAGTCAAGTCCAAACGCTACACCCGCACCCGGATCGACCGGATGATCCTCTGCGCCTTTTTGGGCATTACCGAGGAAATGCTCTCCGCGCCTGTGCCCTATGTCCGTGTCCTTGCCTTTAATGACCGAGGTCGGGAGATCCTGAAAACCGCCCGGGAGTTCTTAGATATCCCCAACGCAGGCGAAAGCCGGGAAGGTGACTATGCCGCCCTGGAGACCCGCTGCGGCAGACTCTACGGTCTCTTTGCAGAAAACACCCCCGCCTCCCCCACAATCGAACATGCCCGCAGAGTACGATACATTAATTGACAATTGACAATTGAAAATTGACAATTGTGGTATTGCTTCGCGATGAATTGGTAGGGGCGGATATTATCCGCCCGCCAAACCTTCCCCTTTGGGGAAGGTGGCCGAGCAAAGCGAGGTCGGATGAGGTCAGCCTCCCCTGTGTAAGGGGAGGTGGGCAAAATCTTCGATTTTGCTCGGAGGGGTTGTGCTGGTAGGCACCGCCATATTACAATAAAACCTCCCCATCGAGGGTCGATTTTATTTCGGGTCGTCGAGGGCGCCGACCCCTACAAGGGATGCGGATTCTTCGCAAAGCGGCACCTCAACTCTCAATTCTCAATTCTAAATCACCCCCTTGTCCCATACCATAGGACAAAGGGGTGATTCTTTTGCGCAAGGCCGTACCCATCTTTTACAGCGCCCTGATGCTCACCGGTGTCAATTTGCTGCTGCGGTTTGTCTCCACATCCTTTCAGGTCTTTGTGTCCGCAAAGATCGGCGCCTCCGGTGTGGGTCTGTTACAGCTTGTTCTTTCCGTAGGCGCTATGTCTGTCACCGCCGGTATGGCTGGGATCCGTACCACCACTATGTACTTGACTGCCGAGGAGTTGGGCAAAAAACGGCCGCAAAATGTCCGCTGGATCCTGCGGTCCTGCTTTCTGTTCAGTATATTGGCAGCCGGCTCTATGGCGCTGCTTCTCTATTTTCTTGCGCCCCAGCTATCCGCCCATTGGATCGGAGATGCCCGCACTACCTCTGCTCTACGGCTTTATGCCTGTTTACTCCCCATCACCTGCCTGTGCGGTGTGATGACCGGCTATTTTACCGCCGCCAACCGCATCGGTACGCTGGCAGCAGTAGAGATCGCCGAGCAGGCGCTGTCCCTGACCGTCACCATGCTGCTGCTCACCTTTTTTGCAGGAGAAGACCCGGTAAGGGCTTGCGGCTGCATCATCTTAGGCAGTGGCCTTGGAAATGTTTTGACACTCATTACCTTACTTATCCTCCGTGCGCTGCAAAAAAGCCCCTCCGGCTCCCCCATTCCGGTCCGCAGCCGTCTGCTGCGCTGCGCAATTCCCCTTGCCCTTGCAGACGACTTAAAAGCCGGCATTTCCACCGCAGAAAACCTGATGGTCCCTAAACGCCTTGCCCTATATATGGGAGATATGGCACCCCTTGCCGCCTTCGGCACGGTATCTGGCATGGTGTTCCCGGTGCTGATGTTCCCGGCAGCCATCCTCTTTGCCCTTGCGGAGCTGCTGATCCCGGAGCTTGCCCGCTGCGATGCCGCCGGCAGCCGCAGACGGATCCGCTACCTGACCGGCAGGACGCTGAAGGTCGCCCTGCTCTACGGACTACTGTGCGGTGGCATCTTATATTTGCTATCCGAGCCGCTGTGCCTCTCCCTTTACGGTAGCCCCCAAGCGGCCCGGGAATTACAGCGCTACGCCCTCCTTGCACCGATGCTCTACTGCGATGCTATGACCGACGCAATGACAAAGGGACTGGGACAGCAAACCGCCTGCGTGCGCTACAATATCTTCACATCTTCTTTGGATGTGCTTTTTCTGTACCTCTTGCTGCCCATTTGGGGAATGGACGGCTATTTCCTCAGCTTTCTTGTGACCCATCTCATTAATTTCCTGCTGAGTCTGCGGCGTCTGCTGCGTATCTCCGGGCGGCATATCCACCTGTCACGACCGGTACTTTCCACGCTCTGTGCCGTTCTTGCCGCTATGCTCAGCAGCTTCGCGCCAAACCCGGCAGTTCGCACAGTAACCTTCCCCATCTCCTTTTTCTGCCTCCTGACCCTATGCGGTATTATCGGAAAAGCAGATCAAAGGTGGCTGTTGGGGCTGATCCGTAAAAAATAAGAAAGCACCGCAAGCAAACCTGCGGTGCTGTCCAAATTATGTAGTCTTAGTTGAATAAGCCAATGATCAAATTCACGATGTCAACAAGCAGTTGTGCCAGCGTGGCAAAGATGCCGATAACACCCTCGCAGATCATCACAAGGCAATTGAGGATACCGGTGAAGAAGTTGGAGATGCTGGAGCCAACATCACCGGAGGCGGAAGCCGCATGCGCTACTGTAGGATAAGCAAGCAGCAAGCAAGCTACCAGCAGCATCATAAAGACTGTACGGATGACTTTTTTGTTTTTCATAGGTTTTCGCCCCTTTCAAATATTCACAATGCATAATAGCTTCTCACATTGCTGTCTTTGTTATAGCATATTTACGAAAGGATTGCAAGTGTTTTTTTACATTTTTTCTACTTTCTCCCAAGGTAGCTACCCGTGTTTGCACTGGTGGCAGGAACTGTCCACCGGACAGTTCCACTGCTATGGGTTCGATTCCGTTACCACCAAAAAGAGAGCACCCCGGAGGGTGCTGTGCGCAGCGTAACACGGTAACCGGAATCGATTTGCATTTTCTTTCGCCAGCGAAAGAAAATTAAGGTAGCCACCAGTGTTTGCACTGGTGGCAGGAACTGTCCACCGGACAGTTCCACTGCTATGGGTTCGATTCCGTTACCACCAAAAAGAGAGCACCCCGGAGGGTGCTCTCTTTTTGGTGCCGGTAACCGGAATCGAACCGGTACGGATTTTACTCCGAGGGATTTTAAGTCCCTTGTGTCTACCTGTTCCACCATACCGGCGGCAAAATATATACTATCACAGAAGCTTCGCTCCGTCAAGCCGAAATCCGTCTGTTTTTAGAAAAGCTCTGCATAAATCAGGGCTTCTACCGCTGCTGCAAGCTCTGCAGGGTCGTCACAGAAGTGCTTCCCCCCTGCGGCGATCAGCTGCGCCTTATCCCGGAAGCCCCAAGTGACAAGCAGGCACGGCAGTCCCGCGTTTTCCGCCACCCGGAGGTCCACCTCGCTGTCGCCCACATAGACTGCCTTTTCTACTCCGATCTCCGCCATTGCCTTATAGAGCATATCCGGCGCCGGTTTCCGGGGACAGCCGGGCACTTCCCCCAAAGCATAGAGTGTCTCTCCAAAGAACCGGGCACACATAGGCTTTACTGCAGTGTCCTGCTTATTGGAGACCACACCGATGGCATATTTCCCCTTTAGCTCCTCCAGCGCAGGAAGGATGCCGTCATAGGGTCTTGTGAGGATCAGGTTGTGGCTGTCGTAATAGGGCTGATAGATCGAGAGCGTCTCATCCACCTGCTGCTCCGTCACGCCTTCCGGCATAGCGCATTTGATGAGGTTTCGCATACCGTTTCCCAAATAGGAACGGATCTCCCCTTTCTCACGACCGGGATAGCCAAACACAGAAAGGGCATAATTGACGGCAGTATGCAGATCCCCCAAGGTGTCCAGCAGGGTGCCGTCCAAGTCAAATAAAATACCTGTTTTCATCTTCTTTTCAGTCGGATATCCTCACCCACAAAGGTCAACTGACGGAAGTTGCCCCGAAGCCGGGATGCGATCTGGGGGGAATAGCGGTCAGCGATCTCCTGGGCATTGAGATTGGTGGAAATGATCGTCGGCTTACCGGCAAGGATCCGGTCATTCAGGAGACTGTACAGCGCGGCGGTGACGAAATTACCTGCCATCTCCGTTCCCAGATCATCTATGATCAAAAGGTCTGCGTTTTCGATCTCTGCTACCGCAGCTGCCGTCTCGTCGGTACGGTTAAAGTGATTCTTTTCCAGCTTGGAGAACAGATGTCCGGCACTTTCATAAGACACCGCATAGCCCTTTTCCGTTACCTCAGTGGCAATACAAGCGGAAAGCATGGTCTTTCCCAGTCCCGTGCCGCCTACGAACAAAAGGCTTCCGCTGTCCGGCGCAAAGGACGCCGCATATTTCCGGCAGTAATCATAGGTCCGCGCCATCACCTGACGGGGACTTGCGCCATATTTAGGATCTACCGCATCGGGATAGTAATCCAAACGGAAGTCCCGGAAGGAAGCTGTACCGCAGGCAAGGAGCGTCAGCAGATTGCGTTGCTCCTCCCGGCACAGGGCTTGGAGGCAATGGCACATTTCTGCGCCGATATAGCCCAGACCGCCGCAGCTTTCGCAAACCGGTCCCTCCATCAGGTAGTTTTCGGGGAAATTCGCAGCGAGCAAGGCTTCCCGCTCCCGCTGGAGCGCCTGATTCTCCTGCCGCGCCTTCTCCATAAGCGCATGAGCATCCTCACTTTGCTGGAAGGCTGCCCGGGCAGCATTTGCCATTGTCTGCCGAAGCAGCATATCGATTTCCCGAAGCCGGGGCAATTGCATATAGGCGCTGTGAAGACGCTGCTCCTGCTGGGATTGCCGGTCGGCGCGCATAGCATCCAGCCGGGCTTTTGCCTTTCGCATCACATCTTTACTGTATGCCATTTATTCGTCCTCCTGCAAAATTCTCTTGATGGCAGCATAGTCTTCGCCGGCCAGCTCGCCCTTTGCGCCCTTGGGTGCAGGCTTTACATCCTTGCCACGGATCTCCTCCGGGCGCATAAGTCCCGCTTCGTGCCAACGGGTCAGGATCCGGTTCATATAGCTCCAGCTAAGACCGCCGGTATTGATGCAGGTCCGCTCATAGGCCATTTCGATCACATCCGGTCGGAAGCCCCAGTCCACCCACTGCTGGGCGTACTTTGTCTCTCCGGGGGTCAGGCTGCGTCCGTGGATCTGCAGCACCTTCATGATCTCCCCGATCTTGCTTTGACGGAAATTCTGCCGTTGGATATAGGCAGCCGCCTCCTCCAGAGTATCGATCCCCTGCTCTGCCCACGCATAGGCTTCCTTTTCAATAGAACGAAGAGAGGGTGCGCGAAGATTTTTCTGCCGTGCCCGGTCCTTGCAGTAGCAAAACAGCACAGACACCACATCCATAGACATTCCCAAATAGTTCACGATGCCCAGCAGGATCTTCAGCTCTTCGGTGTTGAGGGTGCGCCCCATCAGCCGCTGGACCTCTCCGTACAGCGCCTTAAAATCGCTGCTTTGGTCCATAGCGATCATAACGTCCCGCTCGGAGTACTGGGGTCTTTCTCCGCTGAAGATAGGTGTATTCTTTTTCTCCGGCCAAAGACCAAGCTGCCGCAGCGTCGCTGCCGCGCAGGCATACCGGGTCGTGCCTAAGTTCAGCGCCCGCTCCCCCTCCTCCGGGGGATTGCCGGCTGCAATGTATAAGTACAGAAGGGCCGCATCGCCACTGGCGGCAGACAGCAGCTTATGCAAATGCTCCCGGCTAATATTCAGTTCACATAGCTGCATAAGCATTTCCTCCTGTTTTGTCGTAGTTATGGATTATACCACAGCCTCTTGCCGTTCGTAAAGTGGCTTTATCTTATTGCGGTGAATTCTGCGGAAAAAGATCAGGGTAACGGTCAGGCTGACCAGCTCTGCCATAGGGAATGCCCACCAAACCAGCTCCACATTTCCGGAAAGGCTCAGAAGATATGCCACCGGCACCAGCACAAAAAGCTGTCGGCACAGGGATGTAACCGTGGAGTAGATACCCACGCCCATGGCTTGGAAGGTTGCGCTCAGTGCAATGCTCACGCCGGCAAGGGGGAAGCTCAGGGAGACCAGCCGCAATGCGCTGATACCGAGACGCAAAAAGTCGTCCGTAGGCTCAAAAAGTCCAAGAAGCACCGTGGGGAAAAGCTGGAAGACAGCCAGACCCAACAGCATGATGGTTAGGGCAGCAGCCATCGCAAACTTCAAATTTTTAGTGATCCGCGCCGGCAGCCTTGCGCCGTAGTTATAAGCAATGATGGAGACCGATGCGTTATTGATGCCGAAGATCGGCATAAACACAAAGCTCTGGAGCTTAAAATAGACACCGAACACACCGGTTGCCGTCTCCCCGTAGTCCTTGAAGCTTTGAAAAATGCCATTCATAGAGAATGTCATGATCGAACCGATGGCCATCATAATGATGGAGGGAATGCCCACAGACAAGATCTTTGATAGCACCTTGGGATCGGGGTGTATATATTTTAGGGCGAACTGCACCTCAGGGTTTCTGGTCAGGTTAAAGATAATTGCCAAAATAGCGGCGATCCACTGACCGATGACCGTTGCAATCGCTGCGCCTGCCATACCAAAGGCAGGTATGCCCAAAGCCGGCACACCGAAAATGAACACCGGGTCCAAAATGATATTGACAACGGCACCGGTACCCTGGGTAAAGAGGGTGTAGATTGTCCGACCGGAGGCCTGTAGCATCCGTTCCCCCAGCACCTCCACAAAAATGCCTAAGGAAAAAATACAGCAAATGGTCAAATAGTCACCGCCGCCCCGAACAGTCTCCTCCACAGAGGACTGGATCGCAAAGAAAGGACGGGCACCAACAAAACCGAAGACCATAAAAATGGCTACGGCAATAAGCATCAGAAAAATACCATTGCCTGCTGCCACATTGACACGCTGGCGATTGTTTTCGCCCAAGGATTTACTCAGGATACTATTCATACCAACACCGATACCGGTGGCAAATCCGATAATCAGGTTCTGAATCGGGAACGCGAGAGACAGTGCTGTCACCGCGCTTTCAGAGATTCGGGAGACATAGATGCTGTCCACCACATTGTAAAGCGCCTGAACCAGCATAGAAAGTGCCAGCGGAAGCGCCATATTGAAAAGGAGCTTTCCCACCGGCATCGTGCGCATTTTGTTGTTATCAAGGGTATTTGCTGCCATAACGATTCCTCTTTGTGTAGTTTTCCGATTTATTATAACGGAAGTCGGCAAAAAAAGCAACAGGAATCCTTCGGATTTGACAATTTACCGTATTTTGATATACTAAGCAGAGGAAAGGGGGTATTTCCGGTGAAAAGTGACTGTCATATCCATATGGTGCTGGACGGCATAGCTTGGAAGGACGCCATTGCCCGCCACGCGCACCTGCCGGACGAGGATTTTATCCGCAAGACACTGCAAATCTATCAAGAAGAAGGCTATACCTATCTCCGGGACGGCGGTGACCGCTGGGGTGTGGGCAAAGCCGCCCGGGAAATGGCAAAGGAATACGGCATTACTTATCGCACGCCCCTCTCCCCGCTTTGCAAAAAAGGACATTACGGCGCATTTATCGGGGAAAGCTATGCGGACCTCCGGGAATATGCTGCCCATGTAAAAAGACTGGGTGCACGGGGCTGCGACTTTATAAAGATTATGATCTCGGGGCTTATGGACTTTGACCGGTTTGGTGTGCTGACCGAGGACGGACTGCCTGAAAAGGAAATTCGGGAGCTTGTACACATTGCCCACGATTCGGGCTTTGCGGTAATGGCCCACTGTAACGGCGCGAGAACCGCAGAGGCCGCAGCAAATGCCGGTGTGGACAGCATCGAACACGGCGCTTATTTAGATGAAGATGCCCTGCAGGCGATGGCAGAAAACCACACCATTTGGGTGCCTACTCTCTCTACCGTTGGGAACCTCCGGGGCACAGGTCGGTTTTCCGAAGCAGATGTGGTGAAAATTTTCGAAAGCGCAAAAGAAAACTGCGCTATCTTTGCATCTATGGGCGGCCTTCTTGCCCCCGGCACCGATGCCGGCGCCTGGAATGTGCCCCACGGCAGCAAAACGGAAGAAGCCTATCTCCGGCAAATCTTAGGTGAAAAAGCCGACAGTATTTTATCTGCCGGCATCGAAGCTATAAAATCTCGTTTTTGATGCCTCACAAAAGTATAATCTTCAATCCTTTACAGATACTAACAGCGTAATTTGTAAAAAAATTGTAGGGCGGCTACCGATAATCGCTGTCATCCTGAGCGGAACGAAGTGGAGTCGAAGGATCCGTTCTCTTTTGGGACGCGGATTCTTCGACTCGCTGACGCTCGCTCAGAATGACACAGTTTTTTGGGTAGTGCCGCAAGTATCGTAAAAGGAGAAAGATATATGAAAGCAACCGGTATTGTTCGTCGAGTGGACGATTTGGGAAGAATTGTGATTCCGAAGGAGATTCGCAGGACACTTAAAATCCGGGAGGGCGACCCTTTGGAAATTTATACTGAGAAGGATGGGGGCGTGATCTTTCGTAAATATTCCCCTATGGGGGAGCTGCAGGATTTTGCCGCCCAGATCTGCGAATCCATCGGTGACAACTTAGGATGCATTGCGGCAGTGGCGGACCGGGATGGGATCATTGCGCTCGCCGGTGCGCCCAAGCGGGAGCTGATGGACAAGCCCAATTCCCGGGAACTGGAAAAGCTGATGGAAAACCGCAAGACCTATCGCTATACCGGCGGAGATCACCGCATTGCCGCCGCCGAGGGCGCGGACAAGTACCACTTAGGTGTGGCGACCCCCATTCTTTGTCAGGGTGACCTGCTCGGCTGCGTGATGCTCTTACTCAGCGAAGGCGACGCACCTTTGCAGGAAGCTGACCAGCGTCTTGCCCAGACCGTTGCCGGCTTTTTAGGAAAGCAAATGGAAAGCTAATTTTACGGACACCGTTTTTGGCGTCCGTACATATTTACTTTTGAGGGCAGCTGTGGTATAGTGGATACCGAGGTGAATTGCTATGAGAATCATCGAAAATACACATATTTTCCCCTATATCGCGTACATCCCCGACACTTGCAGTGACCACCCTGCTCTGCTTATTCAGCTGCACGGTGCAGGTGAGCGCGGAAATGGTGGAGAGGACCTGTCTAAAGTTTTGGTCCACGGTTTTTCCAAAATCGTAAATGACGATAACCTCCAGGACTGCATCCTCATTATGCCCCAATGTCCCACAGACACCTTTTGGACAGCAAGAGTGGAGAGCATCAAAAAGTTTATCGACGAAATGACCGCGAAATTTTCTGCGGATACCAATCGGCTCTATCTTTGCGGTCTGAGTATGGGCGGCTTCGGCACCTGGTACACCGCCATGGCATATCCCGCGCTGTTTGCTGCCATTGCGCCCTGCTGCGGCGGCGGTATGGCTTGGAATGCCCCCCTGCTGCAAATGCCCATCTGGGCCTTCCATGGCTTAGAGGACACCGTTGTCTCCCCCCGTCATACCATCGAAATGATCGAGGTCTTAAAGCCCATCAACCCCCAGCTTAAATACGATCTTTACGAAGGCGTCGGTCACCATTCCTGGGAGTTTGCCTTCACAGAGCCCACCTTAAGCTGGCTGTTGTCACAGAAAAAAGCGGAGTGATCACACTCCGCTTTTTCTTATTTTGCGATGGTAAGGATCTCCTCAAAATGCCGGATGCTGTAGTCGGATTTCTCGTAGCCGCAGGCATCGCCCACGGCTATGGTGATAAAGCCGCCTGCCTTACCGGCATCCACGCCGGCCTTGGCATCCTCTACCACATAGCACTGCTCGCAAGGAAGATCCAAAAATGCCGCCGCCTTGATGAACACCTCAGGATCCGGCTTACTGTGGGTAATGTTATTGCCGTCGGAAACTGCATCAAAAAAGCCCTCTAAGCCGATATATTTCAAAATTGCCGGGGTATTTTTACTGGAGGAACCGATGGCCAGCTTATAGCCTCGGGCGCGAAGACCTTCGAGAACCTCTGTTACACCGGGAAGGATATCCTTGGGTGTCAGATTTTTCAGCAGCTCCCGATAGACATCGTTCTTATAGGTAGCAAGCGCCACCTTTTCTTCCTCGGCGTACTGTCTGCTTGCCCGCTCAAGGACAATTTCAAGACTTGCCATACGGCTGACGCCACGCAGGCGGTTGTTGATCTCCTCGTCGAAGTAAATGCCCTCTTTGTCTGCCATCTGCTTCCACGCGAGATAGTGAAGTCCGTCGGTGGAGACAATCACACCGTCCAGGTCAAAAATAAATCCTTTCATAGCGCACCTCACATTTTGCAGCTGAGGGATTTTTTCAGCGCGACTGCTTCGCCGCCGGCAATTCTCAGTTTCACATTGCCGCTTCCCTTCTTGGTCACCGTCAGCTCTCCGTTCTTCATACTAAGGGTAAGCTTTACGCCCTTGTAGAAGAAATGGGCGGTAACACCGTCAAACAACGTTCTGACCGGATTCAAGCTGAGAACACCGTCTTCCTCCACGGAAAGACCGAAAATACCGTAGATGACCGCAAGATAGCCACCGGCAAGACAGCCGCTGTGGACACCCTGCCAAGCGACGCCGTGGATATCGTCCACATCCATTTTTACGGTGTTAAGAAGATTCTTGCGGAAGGAAAGAAGCTGTCTGTTCTGCACAGAGGCAATGGCGTGGACCGGGAAGGTAAGCGAAGAGCTGACCTCGCACATATTCTCATAGTAGTCCCAGTTTTCCGCAAAGTGGCTTCTGTCAATGCCCACATCCACCATGGTGTAAAGCAAGATCACATCCGGCTGTTTGATGATCTGGCTCTTATGATAAAGGCCACTCTTTTTCATCTGGAACTGCTTCAGTGTTCCCTTGCCCTGCTCCTCCAAGGAACGGGAGAGATTAAAGTATCCGTCAAACTGAGGGATCATGCCGTTTTCACACATAGGCAGATAGAGCTTCGCGGAGATATCCCGCATCTTTTCAAGCAGTGCGCTGTCTACCTCATAGGAAAGCTCGTTGCAAAGTGCGAGGAAGCGGTCAAAGACAAACTTTACACAGTAATTCGTATAAGCATCGTTGTCTACATAGGGATGGTGCTCATCCGTACCCGTGACTTCCCGAATTTCGTATTTTTCACCGTTAAAGCTGACACGGGAGACCCAGAACTTCAGGCACTCCAGGATCATCTCCATACCGTAATTTACCATAAACTCCCGATCGCCGGTGTAGCGGTAGTAGTTGATGATGCCGTAGGGAATGTCGGAGTTGATATGGATCTGCATAAAGGGATGGCGGGCATACTGCCACACCCTTTCATCGCCATCCACAGAGGAGCAGAAGGCGAACATCGCGCCGTCATAGCCCTTCTCCCGGGCGTTTTTCTTTGCCTGCGGGAGCATTCTGTAGCGGTACATCAGGGCATGCTTTGCCGTCTCCGGGGCTGTCAGCAGGAAGAACGGCATTTGATGTATCTCACAGTCCCACCAAACAAACTGATTGTACCGCTCACCGGTCAGACCCTTGGCGGAAATGCCGTGGACGCTGTCGTTCATCGAGGCAGAGATGGCGGTGTGATAGCTTGCAAATCTCAGATAAGCGTCTATCTCATCATCGCCCTCGATCTTCACATCCATCATGGCAAAATAGGCTTTATAGGCAGAAATATGCGCCCTTTTCAGATCTGCATAAGCAAGAACAGTTGATAGCCTCTCCCTTGTGCAGGCGGTAATGTCTTTATCGGTATCTCTGTCGGTTACGATATAGGTGATCTTCTCAAAGGTGTAGCTTTTTGCGCTGTCACAAAGGAACTCCACACCCACCGTGCCGTTATCGTCGTATTTCCCGAGAACTGTACCTGTGGGGAATGCGTTCTTAATGCCGTAGCAGGCAGCAAATCCGTATTTATTGACTGCGTGATACCTGTGGAGGATGTCCGTTCCCTCGAGCTCCAGAAGATCAGTTTTTGTGATGAACTGACCGCCGGTCTTGATGGAGGTATCGATGCCGGACATCACCTTGACAGGCAAGCTGTGATTGAGCGGTCTTACCTTGATTTTCTGACAGTAGAGATGCTCGTCCGCAAAGGAGGCAAAGCGCTCGAAGGTAAGCTCCGTCTTATTACCCTCGCCGTCGTCCCAAATAAGGGTTCTTGTATAAACGGCAGTCATCGGATCTATGAAGCGATGCCACTTCACTACCCTACCCTCCCAGGGGAAGAAGGTCTTTTCACCGACGGTTATTTTGAAGGCAAGGAAATCGTGCATATTCACACAGCTATCCTGCTTTTCAAAGGTTTTGAGCTTGTTTTCGTCCAAGTAGTATTTTTTCATATACTCGTTGTCCGTAAAGGGCTCAGTCACCTCAATGATCTCATCGATAAAGCCCCGGACAAATGCACCCTGCACCCGCTGAGAGCCAAATTCCTCGAAGCTGCCCCGGACGCCCATATAGCCGTTACCGGTGGTAAACAGCGTTGCCAAAACCGGCTCGTCGGCGATATCATATATGGTTTCGCTGAAATTTTTATTCTTATCCAATCCGTACATAATTTAATCTCCTTACAGGCGACAGCTTCCGCTGTCGCCTGCGTTGTTACTTGTATCAGCCGCCGAAAAGACCGGAGAAGAATTTTCCGATCGCCTCAAAAATGCTTTTGAACAGTTCAATAATAAGCTCGAAAAGATTCATTTCTTCAAGAGGCTTCCCACTATTATCCGGCTCTGTAGGCATTTCGGGCTCTACCGTCTTCTCCTCTGTGTGGACTGCTGTTACCTCAATGCTCATTGTGGACTTGGTTGCCCAAGGAGAAAGGGAAACATAGCACGCCGAGGGGTCGGTAAAGTTTGCCATACCCGTAAGGGCGCTGGCAGGAACTGTCAGCACATCCGTTCCCAAGGGAGAAATGACGGTCATGGCAAGATCACCGCTGTCATTCATCCCAAATTTCAGGTCAAAGGGAATGGCGCCGGTATTGCCGTATACGAGATAGTCACTTCTTCCCACAGATACACCGGAGGCAGTGGCTACCGTACCGCTGGCAAAGTCAACGGTGAGCAGCAGATTTTCGCCCGACAGCCACTTGTCCTTTTGCTCATTAGAGAACATAATGCCAAGGACCTTATTTTCGGAGGTAATATTCAGGTTGGTGAAGCCAAGGTGCAGACCGTCTAAGTTAAACTTAGAATTGAAGCCGAGGAAGTAGTTTTTCGTAGCATCCTTCCAGTTGAGCTTCACACCGATGTTGGCGCTGTCCTCTACCCAGCCCTTGGAGGTCATAGGCGCGATGCTGAAGGTGCCGTCCTTCGTGGGAGCAAACTCTCCTGCGCAGTCGGTGATGTAATACGCATTATAGTATTCTTTCTCCAGAGCTTCAAAATCGCCAAGTTTACTCATCATATTCTTGATCTTATAGTTCAGCTTATTGATCTCGTTGCGCATGGTGGTCACCAGCTCCAGATCCGCCGCAGTCAGCTCCTTTGCAGCAAGTTCTTCGATCTTCGCATCAAATCTTGCGGCAATGATGGCATTTTCCTCGGTCATATCCACCATCTTCTGGGTGACCTCGGTGTACTGGTAGTAGCAGTCGTAAGCTCTGACCTTAACCGTATACGGATACTCAAACTGGCCGGTAAAGGTAGTAGAATAGCTCTTAGGCATATTTGTAAGCTGGGGATCGTTATAGAAAGGTGTCACGACGGTCTTGGAGGCGATCTTGGCGCCGCTTTCGTTCAGCACCTCTATCTCATAGTAAAACACCATATCATCGTCCGAAGCGGACTTGAAATCGATCCGCAGCTCGGTGCCGGAAACCTCAATGACCTCAATGCCTGCGGGGAACTGGGGTGCGCGATTATTCTTCAGTCTGGTCTCTTTGGAGTATCTTGTCAAGGAAGATCCGTCAGCCTGATAGGCATCGATATACCAAGGCTCTTTGATAACCATATCCTTGGCAAGGTCAATTCTCGTAATGCGGATATTGTTATCTTTATCCACATCCACAATCATACCCTGAGAAAAGGAACGACGGTTTTCAGGAGTAATCATATCAAAATCAATATCAGAAGAGCTTCCGGAATTGATCTGTGTGTACTGGGACTGATTGATATTGGTTTCCAGATTAATACCGTAGTGGGTATGTCCGGAGAACAAAATGACCTGAGGATAATTCTTCAGTATGCTGTCAAGCTCAGCCGATGCGCCCCAGTTGCCGATATCCTTTACATCATCGGACATACTGCCGTATACGGTATCCTTTGCAGGAGAGTGGCAGGATACAAACACATAGGAATCGGGGTCCTGTGCAACGATCCGATCCAATGTGTTCTTGAGCCAAGTCTCCGTATCAGCAGAAAGCGTGTTGTAGTTAGGCATATAAGTTTCAATATCTACAGACACAAAATGGTAACCGTTTATCTCGACATGGCGGTTGCCCTTATAGATGCTGGTCATATCCTTGTCAAAAAGATACATATCGGAGCCATAGGCATCTACAAATTCGGCTCTTGTCATACAGCCGGACCAGTACACATCGTGGTTGCCGTGGGTAACGATCACAGGCACTTTTGTTACATCAAAGGCTTCCTTTACGATGGAAACAAACTTCTGTGCCTGCTCCTTTGTACCGTCCTGGGTCTGATCGCCGTTAAAGAGCACCGCGTCAATCCCGTTGGGTGCATACTCCTTAATGGTTGCAAAGGTCTTACGAAGGATCTCATCATTGCTGCCAAAGCCGATATGGGGATCAGAAAGGTTGGCAAAGGTAAAGACGATCTCACTTTCGTTGAACGCGGGAGCATCCTCCCCTGCCGCACTTACTGACATCGGCACCATACCGAGGCTCAAAAGCGCAGCCAAACATACGCAGAGCGTTTTCTTAAATTTCGTCATAACGCACTCCTTATTTGTAATAAACGCCGACAGAATCGATCTGGGTAGCGACATTATAGGTACCGGTGACCTCAAAGCCGAAGTTCATACCGCCGATGTAGAGGTCTTCCCAAGCGGTATCACCAAGATAGCCTCTGTCCTTCGCGGTGTTAAACGCTGTTTTTGCCACATCCATAAGATGGAAATCTACCGTTCTGTACTCCCCTACCACAGGGCATTTTCCGTTGGGATGCACCAAATCGGAGGACGGCTGATAGATAAAGGAATGGGTGGCATCGTCCTTGCCGGCATCCTCCGCTGCAAAGCCGCCAAAGGTCGCGCCGGAGATCCGGTTATCCCAAAGGGTAATGCCGAACCAAACATACTTGCCGTAGTCCTTATGACCCTGCGTTCTGTTTTGCAGCGTAATGTACCAAACCAGCTGGGCGCAGTGCTTATTGCTGTCTGCGGTACTGCCCATACAATCCTCGAATTTTGTGATCTCATAGCTCATATTCATAACCATGTCCTCAAGCTCGCTCAGGTGTACAAGCTCCGGACCAAAGTCCTGAGAAAGGAGTGTATGAGGCCAGCTCTCACCGTCCTGACGGGGCTGGTCATATTCTGTCTGGGCATTCAGCTCCATATAAATGGAGCCTTCCGTGCTGTCAACGGTCAAAATTTTACCTGGGACAGTGACACCGCCGATCTCCTTACCGTCAGATATGTAGGTAAAGGCATCGCCGCCCTTAAAATAGTTTCTTTCCGCATAGTCGTAAAGATCGTATTTAGAGCCCCACTGGGGAAAGGTCCAGCAAGCATCTCCGTTGGCATTTGTGCCGGAGATCACACCTGCTGTACTTCCGTCAGGCTTCAATACAGTAACGCCGTTTTTGAGGAAGGGATCCTCAAAAAGCGCCTGATAGCCTTTTTCTAAATACAGATCGTAGGTCGTTTTCTCCTTCGGGACCTCGTAATCGTACTCCACAAGGGAGGAGAGCAGATTCATGGCATAAACCCGGGCGAAGAAATCGTTGGGATGGTTTACATTGTTGCTGGACATTTCGGTATAGTGCTTGCCTGCATCGAGGAGATCCTGATGCATCGCGCCAATGTCCACAACGGATACATTTTCGTAATTCGTGGCGATTCTTCTGAGATACTCGGTATACTCGGTCTGATTCTTGGACTGATTCTTTGCCATGGGATTTGCCAGCATTGTTCCCAGCAGAAGGATCTCGCAATCGGGATTCTGCTGACGGATGGTCTTGATCATACTCATCATATTATTGCAGAAGGTATCGATGGGAAGACCAAGGGTAGCATCGTTCATACCGAAGCCAAGGATGGCAAGATCGGGCTTAAAGTCTTTGAGCTCGCCATTTACGAACTGCGTGGCAAGGCCGGGCTTCTGTACCTGCACACCGGCGACCCAGCCTGTTCCGCCACCGATTCCGTTGGAGGAGGTCCAGCCGCCAACACTGGTATTTTTCAGATTGACTGTGCTGCCGTAATGGGAGGAAAGCCCATTGGCAAACAGCTCCGGCCAGGTGGGAAGATTCGGGTTGATGCCCAGCACAGAAGAAGAGTTGGCACCGGTGGAGATACTGTCACCGAATACCAGCAGATTGACTTCCTCTTTGTTTTGAAGCTTTGCAAGGGTCTTTGTCAGGGTCGTTCCGCCCAGATATTCCGGCACGGCGCCTGCCCACAGGTCTTCTGCGTGGGTATAAGTAACACTCAGCTGCATCTGTACGATCTGATATCCCTCCGTAAAGGGCAGGCACAGCCCCTCGGTTTTCGAGGGGATGTCAGACTGCAGCGTAAGACCGGGAAATTTCTGCTGACCGGTCAGCATCTTGTCTGTCACATAGGGCATATTGGTCTTGAATTCGTCAAGCTCCAAAATATCGTTGCGAGCAACGCTTCCCAAAGCGACGAGACATCCATCCTCGTAAACAAAGTCTACGCCCTCTTTGAATGTCTTGACCTCGGAACCGTTATCCTCGTGGAAATACCAGGTGACCGTCTTAATGTCGTCTGCTGCAAACAGAAGCTTTGCCCGAGGTGCCTCGATAACATTTCCCTTATCGTCCGTTTTCGCAATAAGCAGCACGCTCTCATCGTACATCGTATTGCCAACCCAGAAGGGCTGTGTGTATATATTCATATTCGTTTCGTCTCCCGGGATATCCGTATTTCCGCCATCCTCCGGCTTTGTTGGCTGCGTGGGATCCTGTGTGCCGGTCGTACCGTTAAACTCGTCCCAAAATTCGTTCCACGCATCGCAACCTAAAATGGGAAGCAACATGGCAAATACAAGTAACAGAGACAAAATTTTTCTAATCTTTTTCAATTGCATACACCTCATTTGCCGTGAAATCCTCTTTTATAAAAACTTCCGGGCATTAAACAATAACACCCGGAAGCCGTAATGTCCGGATTTACTTACGATAAATCCAAGAACGATTTGCCGTCAATCCGATTGGGGAGTGGCGCTCCCCTCTCGAATATTCTGCATATGAAATTTTGAATCCTTATTTTCCGGTGATCTTACCAATCAAACCAACAAAGAAGTTCTTGATGGTATCGACGATCTTTCTGAAGAAGCGAGCGATCTTCTGAATGAGGGTCAGCTTCTCTTCACCGTTGTCAGGATCTGTGGGTTCAGTGGGATCGGTGGGCTGCTGTACCTCTACATCTGCACCGCAGCTGTCGCACTTACCGTCTGCATCCTCATCAATATGATCTGTGCAAACAGGTGCGTCGGGCTTGCCGAACTCTACACCGTTGGCGCTGACCAGGGTCAGGATGTTGGGATTCTCCTTGTTGTCAGCGAAGGAACCCATGGAGAAGTAGACCTCATCAGGCATCTCGTGACCATTCTTCGTCAAAACTTCCTTGGTCAGAACGATCTCAGCCTCATTAACGCGGATCACATATGCCCAGTAAGTGGAATCCTCTACGAAGCTGTAGTACTCCTCGTACTTGACGGAGATGTTAATATCGCCGCCATCCAAAGGTGTAGCAATTGTGCTGCTTGCCAGAGCTGTGTCGGTGTAGTTCATGATCTGAACATTGGACTCGGTGGGGAACAACCAGATGATGATGGAGATACCGTCACTCATAGACTTGTAGGACTCGGGAGAAGCCAGGAAGTTGAAGCACAGGTTGTTTGCGCCCAGGGAGCCGCCATTGTAGTAGGCTGCGCTGGTCAGCTCAACAACGACCTCTGCACCGGTCTTGAGATTCATTGCCTTGTTGTAGTTCAGACGGGCGGGGAACTCGACCTTGGACTCGACAGCGAGACCGGACGCATTCCATTCCACAACGGGAATGTTGGTGGCGCTCATGTAGTAGAATACATTTGCGGAGATCTTGGTCTCCAGAGTAGTCAGCTCTGCTGCGATCTCGGCGTTCTCCTCCATCAGGTAGTCCAGCTTAATGGACTTGAACTGATTGCGAACTGCCTTGAACTCGTCAAGAATGGTGTATTCCTTGTCAAGCAGACCGGTTACAGCAGTGATCTGACCGCGAATGTAAGCCTCGCAAGCAGCCTTCAGGGCATCGTAGCAAGTAACATAACGGGTATACAGCGCACCGTCAGCCTCGGTGATGGTAACGAAGGTTGCGATCTCGGCGTAAGCAGCCTTGGCATCGTCCAGATTGGGCTTGATGGTCAAATCAGCCTTCAGCTTCTCTTCTGCAGCTGCGATGTAGTTTTCCTTCAGCTGAGGCAGAACCACAGTCTCAATGTTGACAACTGCAGCATCGCCGGCAGCGATCGCAGCTTCCATAGCGGCCTTGTCCTGCTCGTTGAGAACAGTGGTGATCTTGGTGTAGGCTGCAGTAGTCTCGTAGGCTGCTCTGTAAGCCTTTACTTCAACGAGGGCATCCACGATAGCAGGATCTGTTGCATCCAGCGCAGCGATCTTGCCTTCGTAGGCAGTTACCCACTGCAGGGCGATGCAGTAATCGTGGGCATAATCCAGAGCTGCGATTGCAGTCTCGATCTCAGCCTTAGCCTCTTCGC
>SVLR01000020.1 GCA_015067785.1 Oscillospiraceae bacterium | reverse complement strand
GTTTATGATTTGGACGGGCAAAAGACTATTGTTATTGGTGGTGCTTACTCCGTTGATAAATGGTACCGGCTTCAGCGCGATTTGAACTGGTTCCCGGATGAGCAACCATCCGAAGAGATAAAGGCAAGCGTGGAGCAGAAACTGGATGCGCTAAACTGGAAGGTGGATGCAGTGCTGACCCACACTTGTCCGGAACGGTATATTCCGCGAGAAGCATTTCTTTCCGGTGTGGATCAATTGACTGTAGATAACAGTACCGAGGTGTGGTTGGACACAATTGCTGAACGGCTCAGTTATAAAGCCTGGTACTGTGGTCACTGGCATATTAATAAACGCATTGATAAGATACATTTTTTGTTTGATGGATTTGAGATTCTTAAATAATGAAGAGCGGCTATTTGGGATTTTCAAGGCGCTCCGTCAGGAAGGTTTCTGCTACTGATATAGGGTATATTTGTTCTGTTCATGTTGTTATGTGTCGGCAGGCGGCATTGTGTGCAATTGTTTGGTGATAGTAGTTGGAAGAGGTGGAAGAGGTTTTGCATAAATAACTTGAACAATCCCATAATTATGGTATAATACATATATACACAGGAAAGGTGGTGCGGGACTTGATCGAAAAGCAGAATGTTGAGTGGAAGGAATCCTGGCGGGATGAATACTTGAACTGGATTTGTGGTTTTGCTAATGGGCAGGGTGGCAAAATCTATATTGGTGTGAATGATAGTGGTCAGGTCTTAGGCATTGATAATGTTAAGAAGTTATTGGAAGATCTGCCCAACAAAATCCGAAACGCACTGGGCATTATTGCAGAAGTAAACCATTTATCGGAAGGAAATGAGGAATATATCGAAATTGTAGTACTGCCTCATCCATTTCCGGTGAGTTGTCGAGGAAAGTATTATTTGCGTTCCGGAAGTACGATGCAAATGCTGACTGGTGCGAGCTTAGATGAATTTATGCTTCGCAAACAGGGCGTGACATGGGACGGAGTGCCCGTGCCGTACATTAATGCATCGGAATTGAGTGATAAAGCGATTTCTGTATTTATTTCCAAGGCGGAGAAAAAGGGAAGATTGGATAGCGACTTGCGCCAGGAGAACAAAGAGGAACTGGTTGGTAAATTGAACTTGCTCAGTAATGGGTATCTGTCCAATGCAGCAGTTCTGCTGTTCCATGATAATCCAGAAAAGTATATTTTTGGTGCCTTTATTAAGATTGGTTATTTTGAAAATGACTCAGAGATCCTATACCAGGATGAAATACACGGGTCTGTTGTAGAACAGGTCGATAAGACAGTTGATTTACTTTATCACAAGTACCTGCGTGCAAAAATCTCTTATGAGGGAATTCAGAGAATTGAGCGTTATCCGTTCCCAGAGGAGGCGGTTCGCGAAGCTTTGCTGAACGCAATTGTCCATAAAGATTATTCTTCCGGAGTCCCAATTCAAATTAGCGTGTATGATGATAAGTTGTATATTGCTAATGATGGTATGTTGCCGGATAATTGGACAATGGAGGATTTGCTGGGCAAGCATAATTCCAAACCACACAATCCGCGAATTGCCCATGTGTTTTATTTGGCGGGCTTTATCGAAAGTTGGGGACGAGGTGTTGAGAAAATATTCCGTTCTTGTAAAGATGGTGGATTGGATGAACCTGTGTACACGATACATCCTCGGGATCTGATGATTCGTTTCGATGCGCCTGTTGAGCGAGTAATACACAGAAAAGGGACAACCAATGTCCCATTAAATGTCCCATTAAATGTCTCATTAAATCTCTCAGAAACGGATAAAGAAATTTTGAAACTGATTACGGAGAATCCGGCGATAACAATGCAGCAAATAGCTGAAGTAATGGGCGTTCATCGCAAGACGGTTAGCAGACATATTCAAGTGTTGGAAAAGCAGAAAGTGCTCGAACGCATCGGTGGTCGCAAGAAAGGCATGTGGAAAATCTATATTGATCTTTGACCTATATGGGAATCGTAAGCAAGAGAATATACAAGCGCCGTAAAGTATACGGTCAACCAATACAATTTGCATGCGTGTGAGATAATTAATAACGATAATCGCCGTAGGACGGTATGCTACAGGATACCACCCTACGGCGGTTTTTACTTGAAAGAGAGGTGCGTTTATGGATTGGGAAGCGAAGTGTAGGGCATTGCAACGGAGAGTTGAAGAATTGGAAGCGGAAATCAAAATATTGCGGAGCAAGCTGGGGACGACTGAAGTAGCCGTGCCTGTTGTACCAGTTCGAGAAGATAGTACACAGCAAGTACCTGCAGCGACAGTACATATGCGTAGCTCTACAGATGATAAGATCCGGCTGTTTCGAAGCTTGCTCCGTGGCCGAGAGGATGTGTTCGCCCGCCGGTGGTATAGTACCAAGAAAGAGAAGGGCGGTTATTCACCAGTATGCGCCAACGAATGGAGAGACGGTGTTTGTGTCAAACCGAAGGGTACTTGCTCGAAATGTGAACATCGTGAGTTGGTTGCTTTGAATGATCAAGTAATTTATGACCATCTTAGGGGCAATGACTTTTATGGAAGGGATGTTATCGGCATTTATCCAATCCTGCCGGACGATACCTGCTACTTTCTGGCTGTCGATTTTGATGATGATGGGTGGCAGGAAAATGTACTTGCTGTGAGGCGTGTGTGCGAAGAATGGGAGATCCCGTTCGGTGTGGAGCGATCTCGTAGTGGCCAAGGCGCTCACCTTTGGATATTTTTCTCGGCAGCGGTGTCCTGTGCGGTGGCGAGAAAGCTGGGAAGCGCTTTGTTGACAGCAGCTATGGAGCGGGAAGGGAAGCTGAAACTGGATGCCTATGATCGGATGTTTCCTTGCCAGGATACGCTTCCCAATGGCGGATTTGGCAATCTGATCGCATTGCCATTGCAGGGACAGGCTCGAAAGAAAGGCAACAGCGTATTTGTGGACCAATCCTTTGCACCCTATCCAGACCAATGGGCTTATTTTTCACAGATGCAGACTGTATCTCCGGAGCAGGTGGAGGCTTTGATAAAAGCCCATAGCTACGGTGATGCCTTGGGCAATTTATGTGCCGTGGAGGCAGAGGTAAAGCCGTGGGAGAAGAGACGACCAACAAAACTATCTGCAATGGACTTCTATGGCGTTCAAAAAATCACAAGAGCGAATATGCTGTATATTCCGGCGGATGGCTTTTCGCCCCGGGCAAGAAATCAGCTACTGAGATTGGCTGCGTTCCGCAATCCGGATTTTTACAAATCCCAAGCGATGCGCCTGCCGACTTATGACAAGCCTCGTATCATTTGTACAGCGGAGGAACGGGACGGCTATCTGACGTTGCCGCGGTGTTGCGAGGATGCATTGATTCAATTGTTGGATCAGGCAGGTACTGCCTACGAAATTGAAGATAAAACTTGTGCCGGCAACCCAATTCGTGCCAGCTTCAAGGGCGTCCTGCGTGAGGAACAAGTGCCGGCAGCGGAAGCTTTGTTGCTGTACAATAATGGTGTTCTCTCTGCCACAACTGCCTTTGGCAAAACGGTAGTAGCTGCGTATTTGATTGGTGAGCGTAAGGTCAACACGCTGATTCTGGTGCATACGCAGGCTCTGCTGGATCAGTGGAAGAGATCTTTGTCGGAGTTCTTGGAGATCGATGAAGCTTTACCGGAATTGCCAAAGAAGCGAGGCCGCAAGAAAGAACGTTCGTTGATTGGCCAACTGGGTGGTGGAAAAGACAACCTGGCTGGATTTGTAGATGTTGCAATTATGCAATCGCTGATCTCCGACGATGGGGTTCGAGACTTAGTCAAGGATTATGGTATGGTTATCGTTGACGAATGTCATCACATATCCGCAGTCAGCTTTGAAAAGGTGCTGAAGGAAGTAAATGCTAAGTATGTTTATGGATTAACAGCAACTCCAAGCCGACAAGATGGTCATCAGCCCATTATCTTTATGCAATGCGGTCCGATCCGTTACCAAGTAGATGCAAAGCAACAAGCGGAGAAACGGACTTTTGCTCATGCGGTACTCCCAAGATTCACCGCGTTTTCACAACCGCTGACGGATACGCTTCCTTGGAAAATTACAGATGCTTACGCTGCAATGCAGATCGATGAAAAGCGAAATGCACAAATTGTGAATGATGTGATACAAGTAGTAGCGAAAGGAAGAACACCTATCGTTCTATCCGAGCGATATGAGCATGCCCAAGTACTAGCGCAGATGCTGGGAGGTAAGGCACAGAATGTAATTCTGTTGTCCGGCAAAGGAACAGCAAAGGAAAAACGGGAACTTTTGCAAAAACTTACGCAGATTCCACAGGAGGAATCGCTTGTGCTGGTTGCGACGGGCAGATATGTGGGCGAAGGCTTCGATTTACCAAGGCTGGACACATTGTTCCTGGCGATGCCCATATCCTGGAAGGGTACACTTGCACAGTATGCCGGTCGTTTACACCGGAATTATAAAGGTAAGCAGGAAGTGCTGATCTATGACTATGTGGACCTGCGTGTACCTATGTTGGAACGGATGTATCAAAAGCGACTATCCGGTTATGCTGCGATTGGCTATCAAGTGAGAGGTGAAAAAACTGACGCAGCAGGGGGAGAACGGATCTTCGGTCAAGATGAATACTGGTTACGGTTTGCAGAGGATATTCAGAGTGCACAAAGAGATGTGTTGATTGTTAGCCCATATCTGCATATGGGGCAGGTAAAGCGCGTGTTGTCTTTACTACCAGAAAAGATAAGGGCGACAGTGATTACTAACGATGAGACATTATACAAGAGTGAGTCGTGGGAAAAGGTACATAAGGTGATTTCACACTTGGAGGAAAACAATATCCAAGTGATCTGCAAACCCCAGGTGTACCAGCGCTATGCGGTGATAGATCGGCAGACGGTGTGGTATGGCGGTATCAATTTCTTGGGATTCGAAAGAGCAGACAATGGCGTAATGCGCCTGTGCAGTACGGAATTGGCGAAGGAATTGCTGAATATAGTTTACTGCACTTACAATCCGGAACAGCTGGCTCTGCCGAAGGGTTAATTGTTCTGTTCGTTTTGTTAGGTGCCGTTAGGTGGCATTAGTTGATGCCGTGTGGCGACAGTGGGATGACCCGCCTATAAATGCGGACAAATAGGTTTGACCCATGTTTTGACCCATACGGGGATAGCAGACGGTGGACAAAGTGGCGCGAAATGGACTCTTGACCTTCGGGTTAGCCCGAAAAGTGGACGCAAAAGCGCCCAAAAGCACCGTGTAGTAAGGGTTTTCGGTTCCGACGGCAGCTCATAACCCGGAGGTCGTAGGTTCGAGTCCTGCCTCCGCAACCATAAAAAGTCCTGAAATCATACGATTTCAGGACTTTTTCTTTACTTTTGGGACCAAAAAGTTCAAACTTAATTTCCGAAAACCTCCCCAAAACTGCCCCGACCCATATTTTGACCCATAATAGAATATCAGCAAGTGGATTTCTTAGCACACGACCGCAATCAACGGCTGCAAAATCTTAAAAACCGAGATATATTTATTCTTTTAGCTTAATACGCCACAAAGCAAGGCATCGGCAGGATTTCTCCCACCGATGCCTTTTATTGTTCTATTCGTTTTGTTAGCTGCCGTTTGGCGGTAGTAGCTATGTTCGCTATGCGGTGATGTCCTGTAACCTTTCGTGCAACATAGGCGGTTATCGAGAATGGCAGCTATTAAGAGATGGGTATTTTATATTACAATAAGGCACACGATATTTTCTAATGAAAAAGGATCATACGAAATGCCACCGTGTTAATTTGCCTGTTTTCTTCGGGGGAGGATATCTAATCGAAGGATGGCAATTGCGGTTGAGAGTATTATCATAATATCTGTGATGCACCCGGCAATACTTTTCACATAAATGTCGTAGATCAACCAGAAGGGATTGTAAAGCAGATTGATTAAGCGAACATTTTTAGGTTCTCTCACACCCAAGGAAATGGTTGAAAAGAGTTTAGCGAGGATAACAAAAATACTGATGGGACCTTGCCAGGACAGAAATCCAATTGCCACAAATAGTATAGAAAAGGCAACAATAAAAGGCAATGTGCTTTTCTCTTTTTTAATACGGAAATAATAGCATCCGTTTGTGATACAGCTTACAAGATTTGTAACCATTCCCGTGTAGCCGCCCAGCAAAAAATAATGCATTGCGGCAAGAACTTGATTGCTGATTTTACAGATGGCAATAATTTTGTAGGTTTTCTGCTGCATACCGATTACAACAACGGCGGTTCCAATAAAGCCGAGCAGCTGCGCAATCAAATATATTTCAGGGGAATCGGGCATAATGCTTGCTCCTTCAAAAGGGATAGATTTATGGTTTCATATTCTTAGTGAAGTCATAGAGTGCGCAGAATTGAGAATACTTTTCCCTTGTTTGCGCAGAGGAATTTGGCGTATATTCGGTAGAGAATGCCACAAGAGAATCGACAGCTTCCTGAAGGTTGTTATACCGATGATCAGCAACAGCAGCGATCATCGCAGCACCCAAGCAGGCAGCTTCTTTTTCTGCAGGGATTCTTACTGTCAGACCGGTAATATCTGCCTGCAGCTGGCACCAGATGGCGCTCTTGGCACCGCCGCCGGTAGCAATGATAGAGGAAGGCTTCAAACCGGCTTTTGCCATATAATCGCAGTTTTTGCGGAGCACAAAGCTAACACCTTCCATAACTGCTCGCGCCATATCATAGGCATCGTGCTCTTGGCGTAGGCCCCAGAAAACACCGGTAGCGTTACTGTCAAACTCCGGAGCATTCGTGCCGACCAAGTAGGGGAGGAACAAAATAGGCGTATTGCTGCGCTGAGCAAGTACAGCATTGATCTCATCATAAGATACTTCCGGCATGCAGCTTCTGCGGAACCATTCCAAACTGACACCGCCGCTTTCTGCAACGGGGAGCATCACATGCGTGTCCGGCAGGAAACCGTAATGCATAGCAATGCCGGTATTTTTGGGCGCTGGTTCTTCGCACATAACAGCCATGGCCATAACGGTTCCCGTGGACAGTGTAATATTGCCGGGGGAGATATTGCCAGTGCCAATCATACCGGCAAAATGGTCTAATGTACCCACATTGATTTGACAGGGAGTTGTCAAACCTAATTTGGTGGAAATTTCGGAAAGCATATCCCCAACCACAGAACAAGGCTCACAAAGCTCGGGCAGTTGCTCTATCTGAATACCAATTGCATCCAGCATTTCCTGCCAATAGATTTTGTTGTAGATATCAAAGTAGAAAGAGAAGGTCGCAATAGACATATCTGCTTTCTTGATACCGGTGAAATAATACACTACATAATCCTTAAGCAGCATATAGGTCTCTGCGCTTTGGAAGACCTCAGGACGATTATGCTTTAGCCACAGAATTTTCGTGGCCGGCCAGGTGGGAAGGACGGCCAACTGACCGGTAATTGCTTCGCACTGCTGGGGAGAGAATCGGTTAGCCAAAGCTGCACACTCTGCAGTAGAACGCTCATCCATCCAGGAGATGGCATTCATAAGGGGCTGTCCGTCTTTGCCTAAAACCACGAGAGATTCTGCCTGACCGGTGAAGGCAATTTGATGAATATTTGTGATGCTGTTTTTGCGTAGCATTTTGGATAGCAGCGCTTCCAAATCCTGAACATATCGAACTGCATCGAATTCCACAAAGCCGTTTTCGCGGATATATTCTACAGGCAGGCTTTGGCGGTCGATAAGCTCCATATTTTCGTTATAAATGGCAGCTTTTATATTGGTGCTGCCTAAATCAATTCCTATGTACATATGCATACTCCTTTTGCAAAAATGCTATCCGTTTGAGGATAGCATTTTGTTAGACATTTATGATAATCATTCCGGCAGATGCTAACTCATCTGTGTTGCTGCTGTCAGTAACCACAGTGATTCCCTCTAAATCGTCACGGACGCGGGCAAAGCCTGCCCGTTCAATTTTGGTATGGTCCGCTGCGATTAAAATACTACTTGCATTGGCGATCATCGTGCGGTCAACCATTGCTTCTTCCGCGTGGCGAGTGGTGATACCGCAAGAGGTGCTGATACCGTCAATGGACAAGATCGCCCAATTTGCTTTGTATTTTTCCAGCTGTGAAAGGGCATCTCCACCATAAGTAAAGCCGTATTGGGCGTTAATTTCACCGCCCACCAAGATCACACGAAAAGAGGGGATCTCGCCCAAAATCGTTGCAACAGCCAAAGAGTTGGTTACAATATTGAGGTTTGCGCGGATCTCTAGCGCGGTTGCAACATATTCGGTAGTAGTGCCTGAGTTGATAAAAAGCGTATCTCCGTCCCGAATCATTGCGGCGATTGCTGCAGCAATACGTTTCTTTTCTTCCACATTGCTAACAGTAGGAATCGTTTGGCTACTTTTATTCCGCGGGGGCAAAACAGCACCGCCTTGGACACGGATCAAATGCCCTTCCTGCTCCAATGCAGTCAAATCGCTTCGGATCGTTACGGGGGTGGTTCCCAGCTCTCTGCTGATGGCGGCAACAGACACCTTTCCGTTCTGATGGAGCATATCCAGTATTTTCTGTCGTCGGTCATCGAGCTTCAGTTTGTTTTCCATAATCGTCTCCTGTTTTATAGGGATTTGTTATTCAGCCTTTCTCCCACTGCACCGCCTGGGTGGATCAGGGCAAACTGCTCTGCCTGATAGCCTGTTTCCTCGATAACGGCTGCTTGCAGTGCGTGGAAGATCATACACAGGGCGGTGGTAGAGGTTGTGCCCTGGGCATTCCACTTGTCAGTTTCTCGGTTGACATGCTGCCTGAGTACCACATCGGCTGCTTGCGCTAAGGGAGATTCCATGTTCTCTGTCACGGTGATGATAGAAACACCTTTTGCTTTGCAAATATCTACGATGGGCAAAAGCTCCTTTGTCTTACCGCCGCGGGAAGCAAAGATCATGACATCGCCTTTTTGCAAAAAGCCGGTAGCGCCATGTACCGCCTCTGCAGGACTAATGAATCTTGCAGGTCGTTCGATGCAGCACATCAGGTGCGCCATATGCTGGCAGATAATACCGGAGTGACCGCAGCCGCAGGTGCCGATCCGAGGAGCGTTGGAAAGCAAATCCACGGCAGCAGAGAACTGTTCACCGTCAAAGTAATCCTTCATCTCGCGGATGCAAGCTTCCTCAATATCGTATGCGTTGCGGGCAGAGTTAAGGGCTTCATTAGAAATCATTGTAATATTACCTTTCATTTTATCATAGGTATTCCTTAATGTAAAGAATACCTTATTTTGGCGCCGTTTGCAATTCAAAAAATAACCAATAATCAGCTATAATTTTCGTTATTATTTACAAAACGAAAGAAAAACGAAAATAAACATTGACGAAAAGAAAGTTAAGTGCTATGTTACAGAATAGAAGTATTAACAGAGAGGAGTAATTTATGACTACCATTAAAGCCCCATTTTTCGAGATTGGTCCCAAGTCCTACTTGTACGGTGACGAGATCCTGGAATTGGCACTGGCAGCGGATGCTGCATCGGAAAAGTGCGATGTGGACATCATTTTCACCTGCCCTGTGGTGGATATCCGCCGGGTAAAGGAAAACACAAAGTATATTCACGTATTTGCGCCCCATATGGATCCTATCCCCGTAGGCAGAGGCCTTGCTGACATTCTGCCTGAGAGCTTGGTTGCCGCAGGCGCAGAGGGCGTTATGCTCAACCACGTGGAGAAGCCTGTAACCTTTGAGGTTTTGGCTAAGACCATTAAGCGGGCAGAGGAAGTGGGTCTTACCACCATCGTCTGCGCAGATTCTGAGGCAGAAGCAGCAAAGATCGCCACCCTGAACCCCGATATTATCGTTGCAGAGCCTTCCTCTCTCATCGGTACCGGTGTCAGCGTAGGTCCCGCGTATGTGGAAGCTGCTACAAAGTGTGTTAAGGATGTGAACCCTGACATTCTGGTGCTGACCGCTGCAGGAATTGCCAGTGGCGAGGATGTATATAACACCATTATTGCCGGCGCAGATGCCACCGGTTCTTCTTCCGGTGTAGCAAAGGCTGCTGACCGTGCCGCTATGGTCGATGAAATGATTGCCGCCTGCCGCAAGGCTTGGGACGAGCGTCATAAATAAATCCATAATTTAATTTACATATCAGGAGGAAATAACTATGGAATTCAAAATGATTCAGAAAGAAATTCAGCTCCAGTCCCGCGGCTGGATCCCCACCTTCCATGACATCTCCATCGATGTCCATAAGATCGTTGAGGAGTCCGGCATCAAGAACGGCACCGTTTCCGTGGTCTCTCACCACACCACCTGCTCCGTTATGATCCAGGAGTGCTCTCACGATTTTGACACCTTCGATCTGGAGTACCTGCAGCATGACCTGTTGGATATTATGCGCAAAATGATCCCCGACTTCGTAAACGAAGGCGACTACCGTCACCCCGGCCCTGTCCACGCACAGTTCGGCCGCTATGTTGACGAGCCCGGCAATTTCACCTCTATGAATACCGACGGTCACCTTCGCTCCGTCTTCTTCGGCCGCAGTGAGACCCTGACCATCAAGGACGGCAAGCTGGATCTGGGCGAGTTTGCCCACATCTACTTCATCGACTGGGATCACGTCCGTGCCCGTCCCCGTCAGGTCAACCTGACCCTGTTCGGTACCACCGAGGATATGGGCGACCGCAAGTATAATAACGGTGAAGTCGTAAATACCCTGCGTAAGTTCCCCGCTGAGGAGAAGGCTTACATGGCACAGTACGACGAGTGGAGGATCCGCTAAACTAAGCCAATACATCAAAAGCCCACTGTTTTTGTTCGACAAAACAGTGGGCTTTTTGGACATTGTTAATGACACGAAATCATAATAAAACACACATAAAATGCGAAAAAGTAGTAGCGATATAGAATGCGATATGTTATTGTAAATATGCATAATGCACATCATATAGTGCATATAAGGAGGCCAAATATGTTACAGAGTGGACAAATCGATAGAATGGTGGTTAAGGTCACCAGATTGGAACAGATATACTCTGCGTTTCTTATCAAAAAAACCATCAAGCCTGTGGTGATGATGGAGAAAAATGGCAAGGTAACACCAATCAAAAAAGGACAAAAGTGGGGCGAGGAGTTTAAGTGCGCCACATTCCGTTTTGTTTGCGATGGCCTTGATGAAAATGAAAAGTACTATGTGTACGCAGAAAGCGGTGCTCCGGAGCACCTTGTGACGGTAAACGGAAAAAAGGTCGGCATACTGGACTACATACCCGAGACACCCAATAATACATCACGAATCCATAGATATTTGATGCTGGAAGGCTTAAAAAACGGTGATACAGTAAGCCTTGAGGCATATTACTCCCATACGATTCCGGGCGTTATGCCTTATGACAATCCTGCTACTTTTTCCTATGGTGCTTTGTGCAAGGATAGACCCTTTCATGAGATCGGCCTTGTTGTGATGAATCAGTCCTTGAAAGCTTTTTGCGAAAACCTTGGCTTGCTCACAAAGCTTTATAAGTCCACGAAAAGTGCTTTTGAAAAAGCTGAGATCGAAAAGGTATACCTGGAGCTCTTTAAGATCCTTCCGCTGGAAAAGGCGGAGCCGGATGAGACAGTAATTCTTTGCGCCAACGAATTGATTGAGAATTTCTTCGATACAGAGAAAAAGCTTCCCTATGTGGGAATTATTGGCCACAGCCATTTGGACACTGCCTGGCTTTGGACAGTGGAAGAAACAAGACGGAAGCTGATGCGTACCGTTTCCAATGCGGTGACGCTGCTGAAACGTCATCCGGAGTATAAGTTCTTTATGTCCACTGTTCTTTATCTCAAGTGGATCGAAGAAGACGACCCTGTGTTGTTTGAAGATATAAAAAAGCTGGTTGCAGAGGGGCGAATGGAGCTGAACGGTTCTACTTGGGTAGAATGTGATGGCAACCTAACCGGCTCGGAGGCTTTCTGCCGTCATTTCCTGCGGGGCAAGCGATATTTGCGGGAAAAGTTCGGCTATGAATCGGATACCTTCTGGTTGCCGGATACTTTTGGTTATTCTGCAGCACTTCCACAGATTATGAAGCAGAGCAAGGTGGATTATTTCCTGACCACAAAGCTTAGCTGGAACGATACCAATACTTTCCCTTATGAAACCTTTATGTGGAAGGGAATTGATGGCAGTCAGGTGCCGGTCCACTTCAACTCTATCGCTACTTGGGTCGATGAGGAAGCGGTGGCTACCCGCCTTAATAACTTGCATAATCCCCGAGAAAGCGATTCTGTGCTGATGGCATACGGCTTCGGTGATGGCGGTGGTGGTCCTTCTGAGGAAATGGTTTCCCGCGCCATCCTTACGGAGCGGCGTGCAAGAGATGTTCAGGTGGAGCATACCACTGTCTCTGACTTTATGAAGAAGATCAGCGGCCAGGAGCTACAGACATATTGTGGCGAATTGTATCTGGAGCTGCACCGTGGAACCTATACATCGATCCACGACATAAAAAAGAACAACCGCCGCCTTGAGGAAGCCCTCCACGATGCGGAGCTGATTTCTGTTCTCTGTTCGGATCATGATGCAAAGGAAACAACGGACAGACTTTACGATGTGCTGATGCTCAATCAGTTCCACGATATTTTGCCCGGAACTTGTATCGCAGAGGCTACGGATATTGCTATTGGCGAGCAGCGGGCTACATTGAAGGAAGCCGGCGCCTATAGTGTAGGCAAGGGAAGAAAGATGTATTTCAATACCTTGCCGCACGGAAGAACAGAGATCCTGCCTGCCCTTGATGGTCAGACCTATGAAGCACTGGATGGGAAGCGTACGGTTGCCCCGTATAAATTCGATGCCTTTGGCTTTGGAAAAAAGCAGAAACGGGGAGAAGTTCCTTTTGTGGTCGAAGGCAATGTGATTAAGACACCATATCTTACTGCTGTCTTGCAGGAGGGAATCATAACTTCTCTTGTTTATGAAGGCAGAGAGCTGGTAAAAGACGGCTTTAATCTTATCAAATGCTACGAAGATTTGCCCTGTGACTTTGATAACTGGGATATTGATGCAGATTACAATATGAAGGAAAAGGATGTCCGTTTCATTAGTCAGGAAATCGTATCTGTTGGCGAGTACCTTTTGGTTGTAAGAGTGAAGCACGCAGTTGCGGACAACTCTTTGCTGGAAACAGATATCAAATTCCGTTATGATTCTCCTGTGGTGGAGTTTGAAAACAGGCTTACCTTTGGAGAGAAGCATACGCTACTCCGGGCAGAGTTTGATAGCACCCTCTTTGCACTTACCTATAAGTGTGAGACCCAGTTTGGCTATGTGGAGAGGAACTGCTACCCAAGAGATAAGAGTGATGTTGCTAAGTTTGAGGTTTGCGCCCATAAGTGGACAGATCTGTCTGAGTACGGTATGGGCGTTTCTCTGCTCAGCGATTGTAAGTACGGTGTTTCCTGCCATGGTGGCAGACTGGGCATTACCTTGCATAAGAGTGGTACGCACCCGGATGCAAGAGGCGATAATGGCGTAAGTACATTCAGATATGCGATCTATCCCCACTTAAATGGCTTGAGTATGGATACGGTAAGAGAAGCCTATGGCTTTAACTATGCCCCTGTTGCTACGGCGCATAGAGAGCTGAAATTGCCGTTTGAACTAAAGAACTGCGGAACAGTGGTTCTGGAAACGGTCAAATACGGCGAGGATGACGGCATTATCATCCGACTTTATGAGGCTATGGGCGGAACATCTACTGTGACACTTACAGCGGAGGATAAGGAAATTATCGCCTGCAATATCCTTGAGGACGAAGCAGAAATCCTTGGCAGGGGAGAGGCCAATATTACCTTTAAACCCTTTGAAATCAAGACGATTAAATTAAAATAATATGTTGTGTTTCTAAAGCAAGCAAAAACACGCAACAAGCAAAGTCTGATAAAGGAGTAAAACAATGAAAAGTATATTTATGCGTTTTCCTGGAGGAAAAAGCAAAGCTCTGACCCTCAGTTATGATGACGGTGTTCGTCAGGACAAACGCTTGATAGAAATTATGCAAAAGTATGGTTTGAAGGGAACCTTCAATATCAACAGTGAATGCTACGATCCGGAAGGTTGCACTACTGGAGGAAGAATGACTCGCTCTGAAGCGCTGGCGCTATATCGTGATTCCGGTATGGAAGTTGCAGTACATGGTGCGCACCACCCGTTTTTGGAGCAGCTTCCGGAAAACTTATGTACTTTGGAGATCCTGAATGATCGAAAGAATCTGGAAGCTGACTTCGGAGGCTTTATTCGCGGTATGGCTTATCCTATGGGTACTACCAGTGATAGCGTAGTGGCTTCTCTGAAGCAGTGCGGCATTGCTTATGCCCGTACCGTAGTGTCCACAGAAAACTTTGACATTCCTACTGACTGGTTGCGTCTTCCTGCAACCTGCCATCATAATAACCCGAGACTAATGGAATTGGCAGAGTTGTTTCTTAGACCGTGGGATGTGCCGATGCTGTTTTATCTTTGGGGACATAGCTACGAATTTGATGAAAATAATAATTGGAGCATAATTGAGAAATTTGCAGAATATATGGGCGGACGAGAAGAGGTCTGGTACGCAACCAATATCGAAATCTACGATTACATTACGGCCTATTGTCTGCTTCCTTATAGCTGCACTTCGTGCACTTGCGTACCTGATGGTGGGATACGATTTTGCTTCCATAATAATCAAAGGTATATTCCTCATATTCCCAGTCGCCGAGGGAGTGGCTGCCCTTGATTTGCTCGGTTCGGGTACTGCCGCAAGTCGTACAGGTGTAAGTGCGGATACCCATTGCATTACAATCCGCTGGTGTAACGGTAACCTTGCCTTCGTCCCAAGCGTGACCCGTTGCAGAAATTGTGCCCGTTTCGCTGTGGGTGCAATTCTTGCAATTGCGGGTCTTTACGCCGTTGGTATCACAAGTCGCAGCCTTTGTAGTTTCCCAAGTACCGTAGCTGTGACCAGTGGGTTTAAGTGTTTCCGTCTTATTCTTTCCGCAAGTCTTACAAGAGGAAGATTGCGTACCGCTGGCAGTACAAGTGGCGTTCTTCGTAGAAGTTACGTTCCAAGCATGTCCCGTTGCCTCCACATAATCGGAAGTGTAGCTATTGCCGCACTTGTTGCAGACATACTCCGTATAGCCCCTTGCAGTACAAGTGGGCGGCATGGGCTTGGAAATATAGGTGTGCGTACAAGTCTTGTCACCTTCATTGTTGTCAGGAAGGGGCTGCGTAGGCGTCGTGTTATCGGGCTTATAATTGGGGTCGGGTACATCACGGCGCTGTACAATTGTTTCCGTCTTGTCGCACAGGTTGCAGGAACGCACAAGTGTATAGTATGTGGACATATAGCCTTCATCTACAGGTACCGTATCTGTCTGTCCCATATCGGCAAGATATGCTTCATACTCTGCCTTGGTTGCTGCGGTTTCGGTCTGCTCCCAAACGTGAACAGTGTTGAGCTCTTCGATAGAGGGAAGTCCAGCCTCGTAAATCTCACCGTCAGTCAGCAAGCGCGTATAAACGAACTCGCAAACCTTACAAGTGGAAGTCTGCTGGTATCCCGTCGCCGCTCCGTCTTTGAAAATGACCTGAGGCTCGCTGGCATCGTAATCGTGGTTTGTGGAAGAAATGACTGTTTTCTTTCCGCAATCACTGCAGACGCGATAGGTTTCGGTACATTTGTCAGAAGTACCGACAGTTGCTGTTTGTTTTGCACCGAGGGTGCAGAAATGGTAGTCACCTTGGCTGCAACATGCAAGCAGAACCCCTGCAACACAAATTACAGTGATGAGTGCCACCACCAGTCTCATCATAACTTTGCGTTTCATATTTCATTTTGCTCCTCTCTATATTTCTTTTGGGCGACATTCTGTAAATGTCATTCTGCTCCTTATTTTAGCATACAATATTCAAAATGACAAGTGGTGAATGTCAAGAAATGGTATTTTATGCTAAAGGAGATAGAGAAGTGTTTATAAACAAAACCAAAAGCGGAGATAATAATATTTGCGGCAGGAATATTGCTGCACTGCGTAAGGCTGCCGGTCTTTCCCAAAATCAGCTTGCCGGACAACTCCAGCTTCACGGGCTGGATGTGGACAAGAATGCCATTCAGCGCATTGAAGCCGGAAAGAGGTTTGTTACCGACATAGAGCTTGTATATCTGGCCGATGTGCTAAAGGTTAGTTACGATGCCTTGCTAAACCGGGAGGAAATCAGCACCAACCCCATAGATAAATAATGGTTAACGCCGTGTGATGAATTTCGCACGGCGCTTTTGTATAAAAAAGCTTGTGTATAAGAAAATGGCACTCTGTCTTAATCTGTTCGCTTGAATAGATTATCTGCCGCTCGAGATTCGAATTGTTCATGTGTGCTGTAAGCCATAATTACTATAGTACAGGCAGAGGAATACAGGAGACGGACAGAGTGAAGACTCAAAATGTAAGCCGCGATACCGTGTTCGCTGCACTGAAGCTCATTGAGCAGCTTTACATCGACGGTCAGATTTCTCGCAAGGAACTGCTGGGCATTGTTTACCAAAACGTCGCGATGCCTGAATACGAAGCGTTCGTTGCCAAGCTTGCTGACAAAGAAGCTGCCTAACTCACCATTACACAACATACTCACCGAAAGGAACTACACAAATGGAAACTATAAAGAAAATCCGCGTGGCATTTTACGCCCGCGTATCCACCGAGCATGAAGCGCAAATGAATGCCTTTGACAATCAGATTGAATGGTACAAAGCCGAATTACTGCGGCACCCGGAATGGGAAATGGTTGACATCTACTCCGATAAGGGAGTCACCAGAACCAGTGTCAAAAAGCGTGAGGGTTTTATGCAAATGTATGCCGACGCACACATTGGCCGTTTTGACAAAATTGTGACTCGTGAGCTTTCCCGCTTCGCCAGAAACATTGAGGAGGCATTCGAGTATGCCAGAAAATTCGCAAAGTGCAATGTAAGCATTCTTTTCCTAAATGACAACATTGATACGGAAAACTCAGAAGATATGACAATTCGCTACGCTATTATGGCTTCGTTGGCACAAGAGGAAAGCCGTAAGGTTTCTACCCGTGCTAAGGACGGTCAAAAAATCAGTATGGCAAATGGCGTATATTACGGCAATGGCAACATTCTGGGCTATGACCGCTACGAAAGTAAAGCCCCCGGTGAGCGTCGCAAAACGGTCTGTTACGAAATCAACGAGGAGCAGGCCGATACTGTCCGCATGATTTACGATATGTACCTATCCGGGATGGGGCTGTCCCTTATCAAGGACGAGTTGGAGCGTCAAGGCCGCCGGACAGCGCAGGGCAAGACAAACTGGCACGAGAGCAACATTTCCAAAGTGCTGAAAAATAGCTTTTACTATGGTGTGCTTACTTATCACAAGCAGTATGTAAAGGACTATCTTGACCAGAAGCGCTGTAAAAACTATGGTGAGATAAAATTCCAGCATGCCGATGGACGGCACACCCCCATCGTTACCAAGGAAGAGTTTGACCGGGTACAAAGCATTATGGCCGCCCGGTGCATTCCGTTCCGGCAGACCCGAAAGGGCAAAAAGCCAGCCATTGACGAATGGGCAAAGCTGCTCAAATGTTCCTGTGGCTGCAATGTGACCCGTGCCCACTATTCCGGTGCGGGCGATAGCAAAAAAGTTGCTTATCTATGCCGGGATGTATCCAGAAACGGAACGCCGGAAAACCGTAAGAAAAAGGGATTGCCCTACGAGGGGTATTGCAATTCTCAGTTCGTGCCACGGTGGAAACTGGAGTTTATGGCAAATCGCCTGTTCAAGGATTTTTTGCCTGAAAAGGATGCCGTTGTAGACTTGGCAAGCCGGATGTTGGCTAACTATCTGGAAAGTACTGGGGATGATGCCTACACCAAATCCGCCCTGGCCATGAAAGAGGCAGAACTGGAGAGTTTGTCGCAGCGGAAGCAACGCAATATGAACTTCCTGTTGGACGGAACGCTGGACGCAGTTGTGTTCAAGCAGAACGAGGCACAAATTGGAGCCGATATGGAGACCGTTCAGGAGGAAATAGCTGTCCTACGCAGAGAACTGACCGAGAACAACACGCAGGAGGTTCTGGAGGAACGCATCCGACGGCTGCAAGCATTGCTGGCTGATTATGTGTGCGTGGATAGTGAAGACAATATAATTCCCGAGCTGGTAGTCACGGCTTTTGTGAAGCAGATTATCGTCTTTGATGACCATTTTGAATGGTATCTCCGTACGGACGCATCCAATGAGCCGATAGCCTGCAAGGTTAAGGGTAGAGTGAACACGGACAAGGTTTTTGCCTTGTCCGATTCCATTTACCCATGTTGTATTGCACAAGACAGGCTGCGATCAAAGAAAGCAAGTAATTGCTGAGTTTATGTTCCGGTATAAATCCGGACAGCGTCTAAACTGACGAAAAGTACAATCGCAAATATTCTACCGCAGCTCCCATCTTAACCGGTGGGGGCTGCGTTTTTATATATGTACCCCTATATTTTCAAAATCTTTTCTGTTCCAATACTTGTGTCCATGCCGCCAATTTTACTTTTGTGTGATTCAACTTAAGTAGGCTCATACATAAGGAGGTATTTTCCACTGTAATTACCGGTATTTACACAGTTTTTGACCACACAAGAGTCATTGCAGACATCAGTAATCGACGGCGTGCACACCGCCAAAACCGACGTGATGCAATGGACAGCAGTATAGAAACATACTTGAAAAACTTTCGACGCCATACTATGGGTGAATATCAGAGTTTGTACTGAAGCAGGCTCTGCAGCTGTGTACTGGACAAAGGCCTTTGCCATATTTGGGGTGTTTTTCTGCTGTGCTTTGGTTTTTATTTCTTGCATACAATTGCTATTTCTGCTATGATAGCTTCGTGAGGTGACACTATGAAAGAAGCATTGAAAGCAGTTTGGAGAATTTTGAAAATCGTGCTGGTCTTCTTCCTGTTCTTAGGAATAGTCGCTCTGACATGGTACGCCATAGAAACGGCAGCCGCAGGGAAAGATGAGCCAGCTGTTCCATTTGTGGACTTTATTTTGTATCTGCTGGGTTTTGGAGAAGTGGACAGTAGAGATCATTATTTGCAGACAGCGTTCTCGATGCTTGGACTTTTTGCTGTTACACTGTTGTCTTCCGTCTTTACGGTGAGTCTTTTCGATCTGCGTAGCAAGGTCAGGATCAGTCCTGAGATCATTGTTGAGAGCAGGAATCGGGCAAGCCTGAAGCTGAATACTGCAGGAAAAGATGTTTACAATCTTACTGCCACGCTTATTGCGAAGTGTGGACAGGATATCACAACAGAAGAAGAGCTGTTTCCCTTTATTCCAAAGAAAGCCACGCAGAAGCTAAGCTTTGAGATCGCCCCAGGTACACCCATTTACAAATATCTCCGTGCGTCTTATCTAAAAGCAGAGCTGGAGCCGCAGCTGATCCTTACTGTATCTTATACCGATATTGAGAGCGGACAAGAATACACTATGGCGCAAAAGTACCAATATTCTACCGGAAAAAGCCGGGATATCCTATTTGGTGGGGATGAAGGCTGCGATTGTAATGACAGCTTTGAGGCTGCTATTCAGGATTACATCACTGGAAATACATTTAAAATCGATCTTTCCTCAATATGGCCGTGTGAGGCGGAAGACATCGATATTTCTTATGGCTATCAAGATCTTAAATGCACCCTTTCGCATAAGCAGGCATTCCGGGCAAAGGTACATATGAACAGCAGCAGGACATATGAGCCGCAAACATTTACTATGGCAGTCACAAACGATCTGCTTGGGAACGATTGGACGACTTATTATGATCTTGGCTGCGCACTAAAATTTGATTATATGGTCGATGACAATATTACGGTTACAATGGAACTGAAATACGGTGTGGACCAGATCATCAAGTACGAACAACGGCTTCGCCCCACAAGCAATTTCCGAACTTGTGTGCTTAAGCTCCAGAGGCTTCGCTATGAAGAGCTTCGCAATGTTCGGGAGCTGTGCTTTACCGTGTTCTATAAAGATGTGGATCCGGAGGATCCTACAGGAAGCTTTATTATCAAAAACTGTGTTTTGGAGGTTGAAGCGCAAGAAGATACCCCTCTTTTGCGAAGCAACAATTTCGATACGAAGTAATTTCGCGAAAGCGACAGGCTGCTATCGAAGAATTTAAGTCATTATCTTAATTTACATATGCGGAGGTGTTGCTTTTATGAATATTTTGTCCATCGGAAACAGCTTTTCCTGTGACGCGCAAAGATATTTGCACGGCATTGCAAAAGCGGATGGCTTTGCTTTGCATACATTTAATTTGGATATCGGCGGATGCTCCCTTTCTCAGCATTACCGAAATATGCTCAGTGAGCAGGACGCCTATGCACTGGAGATGAACGGGGAGAATACCAATTTCAAGGTTTCCTTAAAAGAAGCACTGCTCAGCCGCGATTGGGATATTATTACAGTCCAGCAGGTGAGCCATCAAGCACCCGATTACGATACATACCAGCCATACCTCAATAAGCTGGCTGAATATATAAGGCTGTGCGCACCAAAAGCAAAGCTTGCCTTGCATCAGACATGGGCCTATGAGCAGGGCAGCTATCGCCTGACGGCAGAGCTGGGATATGGCGATTATAAAGAGATGCTTTGTGACATTGTAAAGTCCTATCAGACAGCAGCACAACACATGAGTGCAGATTATATTATTCCATCCGGCGAAGTGTTCGGCGCTATGATTGAAAACGGAATCGAAAGAGTCCATCGAGATACTTTTCATGCAAGTTTAGGCCTTGGTAGATATGCCCTTGGTCTTATATGGTACAAAATCTTAACAGGCAACGATGTTTCGGAAAACACCTTCTGCGACTTTGATGAAGCAGTTTCTGCCGAACAAATTGTGATTGCAAAAAAATGCGTACAGAAAGTTGCCAATAGGTATAGAGTATAATTTCCTCTTTTGTGTACTGCACTACAGGCTGCCATAAATGGCTGATTGCTAATAGAATCCCCCCGACAAATACTGAACTGCCCCAATTTGTGCTATCCGCACAAATTGGGGCAGTTCAGTATTTGTCGGGGGGGGGCGCTATATTATAGCTTAAAGCTGTGGGGGAGGAGGGCGGAAAGCTTTTCTTCTACGATACCGCCACCCCCGTCGGGGAAGTAGACCATAAAGTCCGGCCCGCAGAATTCGCCCATTACCTGTCGGCAGACACCGCAGGGAGCGCAGGCGGCGTCCGGATCTTCCTTACCGCCGACGATGGCGATGGCGGTAAAGTCCCGCCTGCCGTCGTAGACCGCCTTAAAGATGGCGGTGCGTTCCGCGCAGATGGTGGGGGTAAAGGAGGAATTTTCGATATTACAGCCCGTGTACACCGTGCCGTCGCTGCACAGCAGCGCAGCGCCTACCTTGAAACCGGAGTAAGGGGAGTAGGATTGAAGCCGTGCTTCTTTTGCTTTTTCGATAAGCTGCTGAGGCGTCATTTTAAGACCTCCTTTGCAAAGCTTTCACCGGTGGTGTCCAATTTTACATTTAGCATTTCCGCTACGGTGGCGGCAATGTCTGCAAAGCTGTGGCGGGTACCTAAGTTTACGGGCTTTACATTTTTGCCCAGCACCAAAAGGGGAACATATTCTCGGGTGTGGTCGGTGGTGGCGGTATAGCCGGGGTCACAGCCGTGGTCGGCGGTGACCATTACGAGGTCGTCTTCGCCCAGTTTTTCGAGGAACTTGGGCAGCCAGACGTCAAATTCACTCAGCGCCAGCGCGTAGCCATCGATGTTCCGACGGTGACCGTAGACCATATCAAAGTCCACCAAATTCACAAAGCACAGACCGGTAAAGTCCTGATCGGCATAACGCAGCGCGTGTTCCATACCGTTGGCATTGGACTCGTTATATACATGCTCTGTGGTGCCAATGCCGGCGAAGATGTCGAAGATCTTACCGACGGCAATGCTGTCAAGGCCTGCAGCTTTGATGGCATCCAAGAGCGTTTCCTTGGGCGGCTCTAAGGAAAAATCGTGACGGTTGGCGGTGCGCTTGAAGCTGCCTGCCTTTTCACCGACAAAGGGGCGGGCAATGACACGGCCTACACCGTGCTTGCCAACAAGGAGCTTCCGGGCAATGCGGCAGTATTCATAAAGCTGCTCCGGGGGAATAATGTCCTCGTGGGCGGCGATTTGGAATACAGAGTCCGCAGAGGTGTAGACGATGAGATCCCCGGTTTTCATATGCTCTTCTCCATAGGCATCCAGCACGGCAGTGCCGCTCCAAGGGGCATTTGCCAGCACACCTCGGCCTGTGGCGGCACGGAAGGGGGTGAGGATCTCCTCGGGGAAGCCGTCGGGATAGGTGGGCAGAGGATCGGGGGATATTAACCCTGCGATCTCCCAGTGACCGATGGTGGTGTCCTTTCCCATAGACTTTTCTGTCAGTCGGGCATATGCACCGGTGGGCGCATCCGTCTTGGGCAGGCAGGAGACACCGTCGATATTGCCGAGACCGGCGGCGATCATATTGGGAATATGGAGCTTTCCGGAGGTGGCGCAGGAATGGAGAGTGTTGACCCCTACATCACCGAAAGCGGGGGAATCGGGCATTGCACCGATTCCGAAAGAATCCAGGACGATTAAAAATACGCGTTTCATAGGATTTACCTCAAAAAGAAAGGGTTTGTTACACAGCGTGTAAGGCTCCCTCTGACGAGGGAGCTGGCATATTGCCGATATTAGGCAATATGCCTGAGGAAGAGAAGAAAAGAACCAATGCCGTTAAGGATTTCTCTCCTTCAGTCACGCTGTTCGCGTGCCAGCCCCTTTGTCAGAGGGGGGCAAGCGCGCTGTTGTATGAGTTATTTGCTGTCCATTGCGACGGCAACATCCAGGGCGATCTTCATCATTTGGGTGAAGGCGGTCTGGCGTTCCTCGGCAGTGGTTTCCACACCCTTTAAGATGTGGTCACTGATGGTGCAGATGCAAAGACCCCGCTTTCCGTAACGGGCGGCGTTCATATAGAGGGCGGCAGCTTCCATTTCCAGTGCCATAACGCCCATCTTCTTTTGGTTATACAGGGTATCAAGACCTGCGGGTACTTCTGCGTGGTCACCGTAGAATACATCGGAAGAGTTCACATTGCCCACATGGTAGGTAGCACCGTTGGCCTCCGCAGCCTTCACAGCCTCACTCAGAAGGGTGTAGTCTGCAATGGGGGCGAAGGTGCCGGGGAAATGGAACTGGTGGGCGAAGTTACTGTCGGTGCAAGCGCCTTGGGCGATGACCACATCATAAAGATTGATATGGTCCTGAATAGAGCCGGCAGAGCCAACGCGGATGATGTTTTCCACACCGAAGAAGTTAAATAGCTCGTGGGAGTAGATGCCGATGGCGGGCATACCCATGCCGGAGGCCATTACGGAGACCTTGACGCCCTTGTAGTAGCCGGTGTAGCCGTGGACACCCCGGACATTGTTGACAAGCACAGGGTTTTCGAGGAAATTTTCGGCAATGAACTTACTGCGCAGGGGATCGCCGGGCATCAGCACGGTCTTACCGAAGCCGATCTCGTTTTGTACATTAATATGGGGAGTAGCGGGGAAATTACTCATAAAATATTCTCCTTAATCATTAAGCTTGGGGTCAAAACCTTCCCCTTTGGGGAAGGGGGACCGCTTGCGGTGGATGAGGTTAAAACCTCACCCGTCAAAAATCAGAGATTTTTGCCACCCTCCCCAAAGGGGAGGGTTATTTTGTAGTAATTAATATGTTCCGTCGTTTTCGAGACCCTTGGCGATCTTGACGATGCGGCTGGTGCCGAGGCGCTCAGCGCCCAAGCGGATAAATTCCTCGGCGTCTTCAATGGAGGAGATGCCGCCGGCAGCTTTGATCTTTACATGGGGCGCAACGTGCTTCGCAAACAGCTCTACATCGTGGAAGGTAGCGCCTGCCTTGGAAAAGCCGGTAGAGGTCTTAATGTAGTCTGCACCGGAATCGGAAACACACTTGCAAAGCTGGATCTTTTCCTCGTCGGTCAAGAGGCAGGTCTCAATGATGACCTTCAAAAGCTTGCCGTTGCAGGCCTCCTTAATGGCAGCAATTTCTTCCGTGATTTCTGCCCACTTGCTGTCCTTTGCCCAGCCGATGTTGATGACCATGTCCACTTCGTCTGCGCCGTTTTCAACGGCATCAGATGCCATAAAGCATTTTGCTGCAGTGGTGGCATAGCCGTTGGGGAAGCCAATGACAGTGCAGATAGCGAGCTTATCACCTACATAATCCTTTGCCTGCTTTACATAGGCGGCAGGAATGCAGACGGAGGCAGTGCTATATTTGATGCCGTCGTCGCAGATCGCCTGGATTTCTGCCCAAGTGGCAGTCTGGCCCAGCAGGGTGTGGTCGCATTTTTTAAGAATATCGGAAAGTTCCATAATAAAAACTCCTTTCAGTTTTTTGTTATTATAACAGAAATTTAGCAAATATGCAACCGGAACAAGGGCCTTTAGGCACAGATTTTGCTTGCTTTTTTCGGGGAATTTACTATAATAATAGCATAAAGCGTAGAAAAAGAGGTGAAACTATGGGCGGAGAACCATCTTCCTACAAGGGATGTCTCTTGGGTCTTGCGGTTGGCGATGCTATGGGCTATACCATTAACGACCGAACCTGGCGGCAGATCTGCGAGGATTACGGTCCTAACGGACTTCTGGGCTATGACCTTGTAAACGGATTTGCAGAGGTCACATCCTATACCCATATGGCGGCCTATGTCTGTAACGGTCTTTTGGTGGGCATTACCAAGGGTAGAACAGATTTTGCTTTGGACTATATCCGCCTGGGACTGCGGGAATGGACCCGGAGCCAGCTGTTTCACCGGGATCCGGAGCCATCCCAATGCTGGGTCTCCCGTATGAGCAATATGCGCCGGGGTAACTGTCAGGATATCCGGATGCTGGATAATCTGCGGCAGGGTATTTTCGGTACGATGAACGAACGGACAAAGCACTCCCTTGTGCCCAGCGCCCTGACGGTGCCGGTGGCGGTGGGCATGTTCTTTGATGAGCGATGGCTGACGCCCCGGAGAGTTGGCGCTCTTGGCGCGGAAGCGGTGGCGCTGACCCACGGCTCGTCGGAAACATTTATCAGTGGCGCACTGGTGGCATACATGGTTGCCGGTATTCTGCAGGATCGTGAAACGCCGTTGCATACGCAATTTTCCTATGCTGTCTCTGCGGTGATGGAACAGTTCGGCGGCGTATATTCCGTGACCGAAACCGTCGTAGACGGTGTCCGCCGCGCTATGGCGATGGCAAAGGAGGGCATTGACCCCAGAGAGGGGATGGAGGTCCTTCGCTGTCATACGGCGCCGGAATGTGTGGCTGGTGCGGTGTTTGCTTGTCTCAGCAGTCCTGAGGATTTTGACAGCGCTATCATTACGGCAGTCAATCACTCCGGACAAAGCGCTGCGGTGGGTGCCCTCGTGGGCGCGCTTATGGGTGCCAAGCTGGGCGAGGAGGCGCTCCCGGAGTTTTATTTGGAATGCCTTGAACAGCGGTGGACGCTGTCGATGCTGGCGGAAGATATGGCGAAGGGCAGCGTGATCCGGGGACTGTTTGATGATGATTGGGATCAAAAATACACCCACGGTATGCCTTTGTGGTGAAAAATAGGAGGTTTTGGGGAGAAAAACGAAAATATTTTTTCTTTTCTCCTAAAAAAATCCTTGCATTCTTGATACGCAGGTGTTATAATGCGAGCGTAAGAGTTGACATTTGGGAGAGAGGGGCGCGCCCCTCTCTCTTTTATAGTACATAGTACAAGGAGGGACTTTTTTGAAAATCACAGATTTTGTCGCTTCCTTTGCCGAGCCCATCGTTCGGGAAAAGGGCTGCAGCCTTTGGGATGTGGAATATGTCCGGGAAGGCTCCGAGCACTTTTTACGGCTGTATATCGACAAAGAGGGCGGTGTGGACATTACGGATTGCGAAAATGTCCATCGGGCAATTGACCCGGTGCTGGATGAAAAGGATCCGATTGCCGAGAGCTATCACTTTGAGGTGTGCTCTGCAGGCTTGGAGCGGGTACTGAAGCGCCCCGGAGATTTTGCGCGGTTTATGGACAGCGCGGTGCTTGTAAAGCTCTACCGACCCAGAAACGGACTAAAGGAGATTCCCGGTGTGCTCCGTGGCTATGAGGATGGCAAGGTCACCGTGGAGGCGGGCAAAGAAACCATTACCTTTGAAAAGTCGGAGATCGCACTTGTGCGGCTTCGTGTGGAATTCTGAAAACATAAATTAGCGGACTTCGGAGGCGGCTCCGGAGCGAAGGAGGATAAAAATGGCAAGAAATACAAAAGCCAAGAAGCAGGCAGCACCCAAGGTAGAGATCGGTGCAGAGATTTTTGCGTCCCTGCGTGACTTGGAAAAGCTCAAGGGCATTCCGGTGGAGTATATGGTCGATCGCCTGAAGCAGGCGCTGACCAATGCATACCGGAAGGACAGCGAAGAAAACCGTGACATCCCCACTGAAAACATCCGTGTAGAGCTCAGTGAGCAGGGACTTTCCATGGAGCTGATGAAGACTGTCGTGGAAGAGGTGGAGGATGCGAACACCCAGATTCATCTGGATGCAGCAAGAAATACCCATCCCGGCGCTATGGTAGGCGATGTGATCGCGCTGCCTATCGACATTCAGCGCTTCAGCCGTATCGCCGCCCAGACTGCCAAGCAGGTGGTCATTCAGGGCATTCGTGAGGCAGAGCGTGGCACCATCTATGAAAGCTACTCCTCCAAATCTCAGGAGCTGCTGACCGGTACCGTTCTGCGGCTGGATCCCCCCACCGGTGATGTGTTTATCCGTGTAGGCACCGGTAGTGAGCAGTCCGATGCTGTGCTGCGCGCCAGCGAGCAGATCCCCGGTGAGAGCTATAAGGAAGGTCAGCTCATTCGCGTGTATGTTCTGGAGGTCCGTCAGGCAGCTCGCGGTCCCATGATCCAGGTCTCCCGTACCCACCCCAACGTGGTGCGCCGGCTGTTTGAACTGGAAACGCCTGAAATCGCTGACGGTCAGGTGGAGATCCGTAATATTGCCCGTGAAGCCGGCAGCCGCAGCAAGATCGCTGTCCGCGCTACCATGGAAAATGTGGATCCCGTGGGCGCTTGCGTTGGTCCCAGAGGCGGCCGTGTTGGTGCTGTTGTGGAAGAACTGTGCGGTGAGAAGATCGACATCGTGGTTTGGAGCGAGGATCCCTGCGAGTATGTCCGCGCTGCGCTGAGCCCTGCGGATGTGCTGAGTGTTACGCTGGTCCCCGGTCAGAAGGCCTGCCGTGTCATCGTTCCCGATGACCAGCTGAGCCTTGCCATCGGCAAGGAAGGTCAGAATGCCCGTTTGGCTGCAAGACTGACCAGCTATAAGATCGATATTAAGCCTGCCTCTCAAGCAGAAGAATAAACAGTAACAGATTTACGGACATTGCGACAGGAGATTGCCGCGTCGGCTTATCCTACTTGCAATGACGCAGAATAATAAGGAGGTGACCTTGTGCAAAAGAAAATTCCCCAGAGACAGTGTATGGGCTGTCGGGAGCGGAGGGCGAAAAGAGAGATGATCCGTGTAGTCCGGGGAACGGATGGCACGGTCAGCTTGGATTTCGGTGGAAAAATGAACGGTCGCGGCGCTTATATCTGCCCGGATCCGGAATGCCTCAAAAAGGCGCAAAAGGCGAAAAGTCTTGAACGGGCGCTGGAGGTGCCTATTCCGGAGGATGTGTATGCCCGCCTGCAAAAGGAAATGGAGGGAAACAACCTTGGATAGAGCCCTCAATTACCTTTCCCTTGGCAAAAAGGGTCGTCTTGTAGAGCTGGGTGAGGAGCCGGTAGGCGCATTCGCTCGCGCAAATTATGCCCGTCTTGTGGTGGTGGCGGCCGATGCCTCCGACCACACTTGGCGCAGAGCAAAAAGCTTTGTTGCCGGTACCGATCAGCAATGTATCCGCGCGCCCTTTACGAAGGACGAGATGGGGCTGGCCGTGGGCAGAACAGAGCTGGCGATGGCTGCTTTTACGGATACGGCAATGGCATTGGCGTTTTTGAAGGCGCTGCCCGAGCCGGAGAAATACAGCGTGGCTGTAGAGAGTCTGGAAAAGCGTAACCAGCGGCTTTCACAACGCAGGAGCGAAGCGAAGGCTGCGCAGCGCAATAAGCGTTTCGGTAAGAACCGTTCCCCGAAGAAGTGATTATGGAGGTGCGTATTATATATGAGTTTAGTGAAGTATCGAATTAAGGATGTGGCAACCGACTTTGAACTGCCTGTCAAGGAATTGATGGATGTAGTTGCCAAATTCTATGAAAAGCCCAAGTCCAATACCAGAGTGCTTACCGAAGAAGAGCTGAATGTGGTATTTGACTATATTACAAAGACCCACCAGATCGAGTCTCTGGAGCAGGTCTTTGCGGTACAGACCAAGAAGGTGGAGAAGCCTGCAGAAAAGGTTGCGGAAAAAGCACCTGAAAAGACGGTTTCTCAGGAGAAAAAGGCAGCTCCCGCTCCCAAGACAGAGCAAAAGGGCGCTGCGCAGCAGCAGACGAAGTCCCAAAAGCCTGCCGAGCCCGAGAGACGCCGGGAACGCCGTGTGGTGGATACCTCTGCGGTGCAGGTGAACACCACGCGCTTCGATGATGTGGATAACTTGGTTTCCGAGCGTGTACAGAACTTCCAGGGCGGTAAGCAGAAGTTCGGCAAGAAGGGTCAGCAGCAGAATAAGAAGGACAATAAGTTTAAGGGCAATAAGTCCAAGAACGAGGAACAGGAAAAGCTGCGCAGACTGCAGATGGAGGTTGCCCGCAAGGCACCCGTTACTGTAAAAATTCCCGATGAGATCACCGTCGGTGAGTTGGCTTCCCGGATGAAGAAGACTGCCGGTGAGGTCATTAAGTGCCTGATGAAGAACGGTGTAATGGCCGGCATCAATCAGACCATCGACTTTGATACCGCAGAATATGTGGCGGTAGAAATGGGCTGCAAGGTAGAGCGGGAGGTCACCGTTACCATCGAGGAGCGGATCATTGACGATCACGTGGACTCTGCAGACGAGCTGGAGACCCGCGCACCCGTCGTCGTGGTTATGGGTCACGTTGACCACGGTAAGACATCTACCCTGGACGCCATCCGTAAGACCTCCGTTACTGCCGGTGAAGCAGGCGGTATTACCCAGCATATCGGTGCGTATACGGTAGATGTAAACGGTCAGATGATCACTTTCTTGGATACCCCCGGTCACGCTGCCTTTACCTCTATGCGTGCCCGTGGCGCCAAGAGCACCGATATTGCCATTTTGGTGGTAGCGGCGGATGATGGCATTATGCCCCAGACCGTGGAATCTATCAACCACGCAAAGGCTGCGGAGGTGCCCATCATCGTTGCCATTAACAAGATGGATAAGCCCACCGCAAACCCCGATAAGATCAAGGAACAGCTGACAAAATATGACCTCATCTGCGAAGAGTGGGGCGGCGATACCATTATCGTGCCCATCTCTGCAAAGACCGGTCAGGGTCTGGACGAGCTGCTGGAAATGGTACTGCTGACTGCCGAGGTGCAGGAGCTGAAGGCCAACCCCAACCGCCGCGCCAAGGGTACGGTTATCGAAGCAAGACTGGATAAGACCCGCGGTCCCATTGCCACTCTCTTGGTGCAGAACGGCACCCTCAATCAGGGTGATATCATCATTGCCGGTACTGCCGTTGGCCGTGTCCGTGTAATGACCAACGATAAGGGCCGCACCGTCAAAACTGCCGGTCCCTCTGTGCCTGTAGAAATTACCGGCCTTGCGGATGTGCCTGCACCCGGCGATGAGTTTAACGCCGTTACCGACGAGCGTATGGCCCGCGAGCTGGTGGAGCAGCGCCGTCAGGCTGCCAAGGACGCAGCCGCCAATGCAATGCAGAAGGTCACCCTCGATAACCTCTTTGCCAAGATGCAGGAGGGCGAGATGAAGGAGCTGGCACTGGTGGTCAAGGCAGATGTGCAGGGCTCTGCGGAGGCTGTCAAGGCATCCTTGGAGAAGATCTCCAACGAGGAGGTCCGTGTCAAGGTCATTCATGCAGGTGTCGGTGCCATCAACGAAAGCGATATTCTGCTGGCATCTACCGCCGGCGCTATCATCGTCGGCTTCAATGTCCGTCCCGATGCCGCTGCCGCAGCAAGTGCCCAGCGCTCCAATGTGGATATGCGCTTCTACCGGGTCATCTACGATGCCATCGGCGAGATCGAAGCAGCGATGAAGGGTATGCTGGCACCTCAGTTCGAGGAGGTCATCATCGGTCACGCAGAGGTGCGTATGACCTACAAGGTCTCTGCGGTTGGCACCATTGCCGGCTGTATGGTGAAAGACGGCAAGGTCGCCCGGGATGCACAGGTTCGTGTACTGCGTGATAATATCGTTATCCATCAGGGCGAGGTCGGCTCTCTGCAGCGCTTTAAGGATCAGGCGAAGGAAGTCACTGCCGGCTATGAGTGCGGTATGAGCATTCTTAAGTTCAACGACATCAAGGAAGGCGACATCTTCGAATGCTTCGAGATGCAGGAAGTTAAGAGATAAGGATATCCACCGCACCGCGGGTAGCGGTGCGGTGGAAATACTTTACAAATGGAAAGGAAGGATTTTATGGCATCCAACCGAATTGGAAGAATCAATGAGGAGCTTCAAAAGGAGCTCTCTAATCTCATTCGTAATCTAAAAGACCCACGGGTGCAGGATACGATGATCTCTGTGACCCGTGTGGAAGCCACCCCTGATCTTCGCTGGGCGAAGGTCTATGTGAGCTTTTTGCAGGAGGAGCGGGCAGCGGACGCCCTGAAGGGTCTTAAATCTGCCTCCGGGTATCTGCGCCGGGAGCTGGGCAGCGCGCTGAATCTGCGTTATACTCCCGAACTGCAGTGGGAAAAGGACGACTCTATCACCTACGGCGCAAAAATGCTGGATTTGATCAACTCTTTAGGTGTTCAGCAGGACGGCGAGGAGACTGAGGAAGAATAAACGCGCATTGTCATTGCGAACCAGTGACCGACGTCACTGGTGTGGCAATCTTAAAGAGGTGTTCGAAAGAATCCCACGCCAGAGTGCGCACTGGCTCGGAATGACAGGAAGTGGCGGAGGTATGTATGAACGGAATCGTAATTGTGGACAAGCCGGAAAACTGGACAAGTCAGGATGTGGTCTCCAAGCTGCGGGGCGTTTTTAAGACGCGACGCATCGGTCATGGCGGCACCCTTGACCCTATGGCCACCGGTGTGCTTCCGGTGTTTGTGGGCAGAGCCACCCGGGCGGTGGAGTTTTTTGAACACGCGGAAAAAACCTATATTGCCACACTGCGGTTAGGGATCGCCACCGACACGGAGGACATTACCGGGCGAGTGCTGGAAGAAAAACCGGTGGCAGTAACGGCGCAGGAGCTGGAAGCGGTGCTTTGCCGTTTTCAGGGAGAGATCAATCAGGTGCCCCCAATGTACTCCGCCATTAAGGTAAATGGACAGAAGCTCTACGAGCTTGCCCGCAAGGGCAGGGAAGTAGAGCGGCAGAGCCGGAAGGTCACCATTTTCTGTTTGGAATGTGAAGAATTTGAAGGCTTGGAAGCAAAGCTCTTGGTCCATTGCTCTAAGGGAACCTATATCCGCACCCTGTGCAAGGATATTGGCGAGGCACTCGGCTGCGGCGGCTGTATGGCGGCGCTGCGAAGAGTGTCTGCCGGTGCATATACCGAGGAAAATGCGGTACCTTTGGAAACACTCATCGCAGAGGAGAACCCCGAAAAATACCTGCGCCCGGTGGACAGTATGTTTGAAGCGTATCCCAAGGCTGTGCTGACGGAGAATCAGGAAAAGCGCTGCCGCAACGGCAACAGCTTTTCCCTGAATTTGACCGACGGCACCTACCGGGTCTACAGCAAAACCGGCGCATTTCTTATGCTCGCTAAGGTAGAAAACGGAGTAATGGCCACGATAAAGAGTTTTTTTGAGGTTTAATTGTCAATTGTCCATTGTCAATTGTCAATTAAAAACAGTAGGTGTTTTTATGACAAAACCAACAATTTACGCCCTCGGGTTTTTCGACGGGGTGCATTTGGGACATCAGGCATTGCTGACGGCTTGCCGTCATTTGGCAGACAGATATAGCTGCAATGCCGGTGTCATTACCTTTACCAATCACCCGGACAGCTTGGTCTCCGGAGATACGCCCCGGCTCATCAACAGGATGGAGGACCGTCGGTTACTCCTGCTGACCGGCGGGATGGACTATGTGGCAGAGCTGCCTTTTGATGAAGAGCTGATGCATACCCATTGGGCTGCCTTTTTAGGGGGTCTTGTGGAGCAGGGCGCGGCAGGCTTTGTCTGCGGCAGCGATTTTCGTTTCGGCGCAGAGGGGGTTGGTACTGCCCAAAAGCTGGAAAGCTTTTGTAAGGCGCGGGAGCTGCCCTTTGCCATCGTACCGCAACAAATGATAGACGGTGTTCGTGTCAGCTCTACCTACATCCGGGAGTTGATCACAGGGGGGGAGATGGAAAAGGCAACTGCCTTTTTGGGACACCCCCATCTTCTCTCCGGGGAAGTGATCCACGGCAGGGGACTGGGGCATACCGTTGGCATTCCGACGGCAAATATTGCGCTGCCGGAGAATGTGGTCTGTCCCAAGCTGGGCGTGTATGCCTGCACGGCAACGGTAGACGGCAAGGAATATATGGCGGTGACCAATGTGGGCACACGGCCAACGGTATCTGGGACGCACATCACCGTAGAGCCTTGGCTTTTGGATTTTGAGGGCGATATTTACGGAAAACAGTTGCATTTGCTCTTTTATCAATTCCTCCGTCCGGAGCGAAAGTTCGATTCCCTGGAGGAATTGCAGGTGGAAATTCAAAAAAATGCAACCGAAACCCGGAAATTCTTCAAAAATTACGTATAAAAATACTTTACATTTGGAAAAAACTATGATATCATAATCGAGCTGGCTTCGGCCGGACAATATTTCTATGCCCGCTGCTCGGTTTCGGGAAGACACCGACCCTTTACTTAGCGCAGGGTAAATTTCGTAAAAGGTGGAAAAAACAATGATTCAGAAGGAAAAAAAGACCCAGGTAATTCTGGAAAATGCTACCCACGAGGGCGATACCGGTTCTCCTGAGGTACAGATCGCAATCCTGACTGCTCGCATCAACGAGCTGACCGATCACCTGCGCACCCACAAGCACGACAACCACTCCCGTCGTGGTCTGCTGATGATGGTTGGTAAGCGTCGTAGCCTGCTGGACTATCTGGCAAAGAAGGACATCAACCGTTACCGTGCAATCATCGCAAAGCTGGGTATCCGTAAGTAAGAACACTGGGGGAGATGACGGATACCGTCATCTCCCTTTTTTCACAACAAATCTGCTGTGAAAAAGCAAACGAAATCGGGAGAAGCTTTAGCAGTTGAAAGTGTTGCTGAGAATCGGCAATAGTTTCAAGTGCTAAACCTCCCGAACACACAGAAATTATAGGAGGTAAACAAATGATTACTCGCAAGACTTTCCCCAATCACAAGGTCTTTGAGACCGAGATCGGCGGCCGCCCCTTTACCGTAGAGACCGGTAAGGTGGCAGAGCTTGCCAATGCAGAATGCATCTGCCGTTACGGTGATACTGTGGTGCTCACCACCGTCACCTGCAACCCCATTCCCAAGGCCGGTATTGACTACTTCCCTCTGACCATCGAGTTCGAGGAGAGAATGTACTCCGTGGGCCGCATCCCCGGCTCCTTTAACCGTCGTGAGGGCAAGCCCTCCGAGCGGGGCATCCTCAACAGCCGCATCATCGACCGTCCTATGCGTCCCCTCTTTGATGAGGAGCTGCGCAACGACACTGTCGTGACCTGCACCGTTTTTGCTAACGACGATGAGAACCCTGTTGAGATCGTTGCATCTCTGGGCGCATCTATTGCCATCGCATCTTCCGATGTGCCCTGGAACGGACCTGTGGCCACCACCAATGTTGCCCACATCGGCGACCGCTATGTGATTAACCCCTCTGCTGACGAGCGCGCTGCCTGCGACTGCTTTGTCTGCATCGCTTCCACCTTCGAGAAGGTCGTTATGATCGAGACCGAAGCCAACGAAGCACCCGAAGCCATCGTTTACGAGTGCATCCGTATTGCCCACGAGACCAATATGGAGATCGTAAAGTTCATTAACACCATCGTCGCTGAGATCGGCAAGCCCAAGTTCACTTTTGAGAAGGCTGCCGTAAACCACGAGCTGCTGGACGACCTGATCGCTTACGGTCTGGGTCAGATCGAGTATGCGCTGGACACCGACGACAAGAATGTCCGTGAGGAGCGGCTGACCGCTGCCCGGCTTGACTTTGCAGAAAAGTTCGGTGAAAAGTACGAGGACTTTGAGACCCACATCGAGGTCTGCCTCTATAAGATGCAGAAGAAGGTCGTCAAGAAGTGGCTGCTGCAGGGCAAGCGCGTGGACGGCCGTGGTATGGACGATATCCGCCCCTTGGGCGCTGAGGTTGGTCTGCTGCCCCGCGTGCACGGCTCCGGTCTCTTTACCCGTGGTCAGACCCAGGTTCTGTCCATCTGCACATTGAACACCCTGTCCGCTGCACAGAAGCTGGACACCATCTACGCAGAGGACACCAAGCGCTATATCCACCACTATAACTTCCCCGCATTCTCCACCGGTGAGGCAAGAGCTGCCCGCTCCACCTCCCGCCGCGAGATCGGTCACGGTGCACTGGCCGAGAAAGCGCTGCTGCCTGTGATTCCCTCTGTGGAGGAGTTCCCCTACGCCATCCGCGTGGTTTCCGAGGTCCTTTCCTCCAATGGCTCCACCTCTCAGGGATCTATCTGTGGCTCTACTTTGGCACTGATGGATGCCGGTGTTCCCATTAAGCGTCCTGTTGCAGGTATTTCCTGCGGCCTGATCTCCGATCAGGAGACCGGTGAGTGGAGAACCTTTACCGACATTCAGGGTGTCGAGGACTTCCACGGTGAGATGGACTTCAAGGTTGCCGGTACCACCGAGGGTATCACCGCCATCCAGATGGACCTGAAGAACAAGGGCCTGACCATGGAGATCATTGCAGACGCTCTGGAGCGCTGCCGCAAGGCTCGTCTTGTAATCATTGACGAGTGCATGCTGCCCGCCATCCCCGCACCCCGCGCTGAGGTTTCCGAGTACGCGCCCAAGATGATCGCAATGCAGATCCCCGTGGACAAGATCCGCGAGGTCATCGGCTCCGGCGGCAAGACCATTCAGAAGATCTGCGCAGACACCGGTGCCAAGGTGGACATCGAGGACGATGGCTCCGTATTCATCTCCGCTGTGGACTCTGCAGCTGCTTACGCTGCCAAGAAGATGGTGGACGACATCTGCTTCGTTCCCGAGGTTGGTAAGCTCTACTACGGCAAGGTGGTTCGTATCCTGCCCATCGGTGCATTTGTGGAGATCGCCCCCGGTCATGACGGTATGGTCCACATCTCCAAGCTGGAGAACCGTCGCGTAGAGAAGGTCGAGGATGTTCTGAATTTGGGCGATATGACTTGGGTCAAGTTCATGGGCTTCGACGAGAAGGGCCGTGCAAACTTCAGCCGCAAGGACGCCCTGAAGGAAATGGAAGGCAACGCCTGATCGGGAAAATAACCCCCCGATATTGCCCGATAACCCCCTAATAAATCGTAAAAAAGACACTGCATATGCGGTGTCTTTTTTGAGAGGAAAAGAAATATGAAGCTTCGTTTACTTGCGCTTATATTGGCGCTGCTTCTGCTGTTGAGCGCCTGCGATATTCCGGGACTTCCCATTGTGCCCACGGAACCGACTATAGGTGCGACCGAGCCTGCAGGGCCTACGGATGCACCCACAGAGCCTACCGAGCCGGCACATCAATGCCCCGACCAAGACCCCTATCGGGATGTAGATAAGACGGCATTCTATGCGGATTATTCGCCTGCCTGCTGTTACACCAATGCAAGCTACCGTTCCCGGCATGGCCTGCTGTCCGGTATTTTAGAAGTGCCCGGTCAGTATGCGCAGGAGGCAGAGGACCGTCCTGTGGAGAACGGTAAGTATGTGCGAAATACTGCTGCGCACTATGCAGATGACGGCAATACCTACATCGTTTGCGACGGTCGCGGTGAAGAAGTGCTGCGAATCTATAAAGGCGGCGGGTATATAACCCTCGAGGAGGTAGCTGCCTATATGTACGCCTTTGGCGGTGCGTCCGGCAGCCTGCCAGCCAATTATGACTCTAAAAAGAGCGCAAAGCCGTCCTCCAGCATCTGGGGCGAATATTTGCGGGTAAATCACAGCTATTTCTCCGGAGATACCAGCCGGTATCCCTATGAGCCGGAGCTGCCGGACATTTCCGGCTGCGGTGGCAGTCTTTCCTATTATGAGTTGGACATTGGTACCACCGGCACTACTACGCCCGGATATAGTCCTTCCCCCTATAATACCGGCACCAAGATCACCCGGGGCGCTGCCCGGATCGTTTATGCCCGGCAGGATAAGGACAGAAACGGCATTTTCGAGGCGGAAAAGGGCGAAATTTATGTCTTTTATACCCACAATCACTACAATGATTTCCGGGAATATCTAAACTACTATGGCGGTTGGGGCGAGATGTTTGGAAATGTCACCGGCGGTGGCGAATATTCCAGCAATACCGGCTGCAATCCCACGCCCTATGTAGAAACGGTATACGCAGATCTGACTGCGGCATAATACGAAAAGCTCTCCATCGGAGAGCTTTTTCGTATTTACGGAGGGGATTTTTTGTGCTATAATGGGGAAAAACAGGAGGTGCAGTTATGGAAATTCGTTTTGCAAAGCCGGAGGATGCGCTGCAGATCTTGGCTCTTTTAGAGGAGATCGGGCAGGTGCATTATCATATCCGTCCGGATATCTTTCAGGCAAATGCCCAAAAATACGGTGCGTCCCAGGTGCTTGCCCGGATGGCAGATCCCGAAACACCCACATTCGTTGCGGTGGAGGGAGACACGGTGCTGGGCTATAGCTTCTGCGAGATCAAGCACTTTTGCGGGCATCCCGTTATGGCGGACCGTAAGGAGATGTTTTTGGAGGATCTGTGCGTAGCGGGCTCTGCCCGGCGGATGGGTGTGGGCAAGGCGCTGCATACCTATGTCTGCGATTATGCAAAAAAGATAGGGTGTTATAATCTGACTCTCCATGTTTGGAGCGATAATGCCGGCGCGGTAAAGTTTTATGAGGAAATGGGAATGAGACCCCAGCGCTACATAATGGAGACCATTTTGGAGGAAAAGTAATGCTCGAAAAAAACGGCATTTATGAAGCTGTTATTTGCGACTATACTGCCGAGGGGCAGGGAATTGCCAAAATTGAAGGCTGCGCCGTCTTTGTGCCAAATGCCATTCGGGGCGAAAAGTGCCGCCTCCGCATCGAGAAGGTGGGTAAGACCTGGGCAGCCGGTAAAATTACGGAAATTTTGGAAAAATCCCCCCATCGGGTCAACCGGGAATGCCCGGTGGCAAAGCTCTGCGGCGGCTGTGATTTTTGGCATATGGATTACGAGGAAGAGACTGATCTGAAGGCAGAGCGTGTCCGTCAGGCGCTAAACCGCATCGGCGGCGAAAGCTTTGAAAGTATACCGATTTTGTCTGCGCCCACCTGCTACGGTTATCGCAATAAAGCCCAGTATCCGGTGTCCGTCAAGAAGGGGAGAGCCTATGCAGGTTTTTTCCGTGCGGGCACCCATCAGGTAGTGGAAAATGAAAAATGCCTGATTTTGCCCCCAGAGATGGATATGGTCAAGGATTTGGTGATTGATTATGTCAACCAATTCCGGGTGACGGTCTACGATGAGACCACAGGCAAGGGATTACTTCGGCATATTTATGTCCGCCGTGGCGCGGTGTCCGGGGAAGTGTTGGTGTGCCTTGCGGTCAACGGACGGAAGCTGCCCCGGGTGGAGGCGCTGATCGAGCGGCTTCAAAAAGTGCCCGGCTTTGCTACCTTGGTGCTGTCTGTGAATACCAAAAAAGGGAATACGGTCTTAGGTGACGAATTTATTACCCTCTACGGCCCGGGCTATATTGAAGATACGCTGTGCGGACTTACCTTCCGGCTGTCACCACGGTCTTTTTATCAGGTGAATCACCATCAGGCCCAGCGGCTCTACGATGCGGCAATTAGCCAAGCGGAGATCACCAAAGAAGACACGGTGTTAGACCTTTACTGCGGCGTGGGTACGATCACGCTGGCAATGGCAAAGGCGGCAGGGAAGGTCATCGGTGTCGAGGTAGTGGAGCAGGCGGTGCAGGATGCACGGGAAAATGCGCTCCGCAACGGAATCACAAATGCGGAATTTATCTGCGGTGATGCAGGTAAGGCGGCTCTGGAGCTGGAAGAAAAAGGCATCCGGGTGGATGTAGTCGTGGTCGACCCACCCAGAAAGGGCTTAAATGCTGATGCCATCGAAGCGCTCTGCCGCTTTGCGCCCCGGAGAATCGTCTATGTCTCCTGCGACCCGGCAACCCTTGCCCGAGATGTGGCACTGCTAAAAGACCGCGGCTACGCGGTAAAAAACGCCCAAGCGGCTGACCTTTTCCCAAGATGCGCCCATGTTGAAAGTGTTGTTCTTTTAAGTAGGGAAAAGGCCGACGACTATATCCGCATATCCGTTCATACGGAGGATTTGCAAACAAAAGCGAACTGACCAATAAGCTTGATTTGTCTATCAGTTTAAAACAGCGCGAAGCCTCCCTTGTGTAAAGGGAGGTGGCACGGCGCAAGCCGTGACGGAGGGATTGTAGTGCAGTCGAAGCATAATAAGCAGTTAGTTCCACTGGCAAAGCAGTTGCGAAAAGAAATGACAAAAGAAGAACGCCACCTTTGGTATGATTTTCTGCGCACCTATCCTGTTCGCTTTTCCAGGCAAAAGATTTTAGGGAAATATATTGCTGACTTTTACAGTGCGGAAGCAAAACTTGTAATCGAACTGGA
>SVLR01000019.1 GCA_015067785.1 Oscillospiraceae bacterium | reverse complement strand
GGATCTGTTGCATCCAGCGCAGCGATCTTGCCTTCGTAGGCAGTTACCCACTGCAGGGCGATGCAGTAATCGTGGGCATAATCCAGAGCTGCGATTGCAGTCTCGATCTCAGCCTTAGCCTCTTCGCTCAGCATGGAAGCGCGGTTTGCATATTCTGCCTTGGCATCATTGGTTAGGGCAAGTGCTGCTGCCAAAGTGTCGGCATTGAGGGTGGATTTGTCAGCGATCAGGGCATCGTATGCGCCCTTTGCTGCTGCGATCTTATCGGTAACTGCCTTCTTAACGATCAGGACGATCTCTTCGTTGGCAGACAGCTCAGCATCAACAGTGCCCACGATCAGCGCAAGCTCAGCCAGCTCTCTTGCGCGGAGGTTGCCGGCACAAGCAACGGCTGCTTCTCTTGCTGCCATAGCAGCATCGTAGGAAGCTGCGTCAGTGATGGAAGCCGCTGCATTCTTGTAAGCCTCGACCTTTGTGATGGCATCTGTGACACCCTCGTCGCCAATGTATGCGCGGTAGTTGTCGTCAACGATCTTATACTCTGCGGAGCAGGCGGGATTAGGATCGGAGGGGAAGCCTGCAGCGATCACATAGAGCTCACCGTTCTCGTTGAGCATATCCGCAACAGTTGCCTTGGGCAGGTATACGGTGCAGCTCTGCTCATCCGCATTGTAGTTGGCATTGTTGCCCCACATGGTGCTGTCGGTCATGGTGATCTTAATGGAGTAGAACTCCTCATTGTAGCTCTCGAACTTTAAAGTCCAGCCCATAGTGGGAGCCTGATTACAGACCATGGAGGATGCTACACCAAAGCCCTTATTGGTATCGGCTAATTCGGGTGTTTTATAAACAGCGGATGCGGCATTGTAGTCGTGGTTAGCACCGAAGTTCAGTCTTGCCTGCCCGCCATAAAGTTCATTCCAGTAGGTAATTGCCAGCTTGGAACCGTCACCGAAGTAACCGCCGTTGCTGCCGGAGAACACAACACCTACACAGTCACCCTTGTTGGAGGTAACGCGGAAGCTCAGCTCCAGACCGTCCAGCTTTACAAGGTGCTTATAGTATGCACGGTGACCCCATGCAGCCATACCGGAAACGGTGCTGTAGCCGTTTGCTGCAAAAGCACCGGTTGCATTACCGGAATAATTTACCCAATCGCTGTCAGCAGTGCCTACGATGCTGGGTGCTGTGGGAGTGGGATCCGTGGGAGCCTCAGTGGGAGCCTCAGTGGGAGTCTCGGTGGGAGTCTCGGTGGGCTCATCGCCGGAAGCAGTCTCAGTTACACGGACGGTAACATTGGGGTTATGGAGACCGGTAGCGGCAACATAGAGCTTACCTTCTGCGTCCAGAGCGCTTGTAAAGACAGACTTCTGCATATAGAAGGTGCAGGTGCCGCCCTGCTCAGCAACATAGTTGCAATTGTCGCCCCAAAGCAGATGGGGAGTCAGGGATGTAAACTTAACAGCATATGTATTTGCATCATATGACTTGATCTCGATCTTCAGATCGATGTTGGTTACTGTGTTAAGAACCATAGATGCTGCCAGACCGAAGCCTGCGTTGTTACATGCGGGATCGGTATAGGCATAGGATGCGGTGTTATAGTCGTGGTTTGCGCCTACATGGAAGCGGGACTGACCGTTGGCATAGGGATCGTGCCACAGCGTCATTGCAGCCACACCGCTGCCGTAGTTTGCTGCGGGATTGCCGGAGAAGACAATACCGGCTGCCTGATTGCTACCGTTTTCATATCTGAAATCGGCAAGCTTCATTTCGATGGTCAGACCATCCAGCTTTACCTTCTCGGTGGTGTATGCGCTCGTTTCATACTGGATACCGGAAATCGTATAGAATCCGTCACCAGCATCTGTTACTGTTGTACCGTTTGCCGTCCAGGCAGGAGCGGCATCTTCTGCAAATACAGGCAGTGCTGTAATTGCCATTGCGATTACAAGTAACAAAGCTAAGATTCGTTTCTTCATAATTGCCTCCTAAAGTTAAATTATTAATTAATATGGCGAGCCATAATTAATTCACTTTGTACATATTGAGATGGGAGATCTCCACCTCAACATCGAAGTTTCCGGGAAGCTCCCAGCCAATGTTGGTGCTGCCGATCAAAAGCTGGTCTGCGCTGGCGCCCATCATCGCGCCATTCTGTCGGGCGATCTTCAGCGCCTGATTGATATAGGGCAGGATGTCTATCTTAACGCTGACATCCTTATCCACAACAGAGGTAGGGATATTCGCAGAACCGGGCTGCTGCCCCGCAACGGACTGCAACGACAGCATATAGATAAACAGTCCCGTGCTGTCCTCCTTGCCGCCGTCATAGGATGCAAAGCCGCTCGGCGTATCCCCCAGTGCCCGGGTATCGAACATGGAAAAACCGAACCACATGGAATTGCCGTAGCTTTCGCTGTCGGGATTCATGTCGGTAAGGGTAATAAACCACTGGAACTGGGCGGCATTCAGGTCGGGATTCAGAGGATATAGCTCTCTGTCAACAAGGCTCTCGCACTTTGTTACCTTGTAGTCCACCTCCATATAAAGGTGCTCGCAATCACCTGTGTCTGCGCCTACCGACTGCTCGATGAGGATATGGGGCCAGTTTTCCGTGCCATCAGTCCGCTCACGGATGTTGCCGTCAGCGTCCTTTGTGTATTCCTCACTTCCCTTGATACCAAGGGTGATCGCGCCCGCCTTTGCAGAATCGACCTGCAGGAATTTGCCGCCGTCCTGGTAGGTCAGCACAGAGCCGTTTCTTTCAAAAGTACCGTCTGCCACCATATCCTTGGTACAGCCCCATTGTGCCATACGCCAGATGCTGTCCCCTTCTGCCTTGCTGCCATCGTAATCAAGATGACCGGCAAGGTTTCCGTTGGAGGAATTGGAGTGGAAGAGCGTCACAGAAAATCCTCTGGAGAAATTCAGGTCACCTAAAAGCTCCTGCACACCGCCGCCGTTTACCTGCGGTCTTTCAAGCAGCTGTCCCTCAGTCACCGAATCCCAGGGAACTGTGGGTGCCTCTGTGGGATCAGGCGCTTCTGTAGGCGTTGTTCCCAACAGACCATCAAACATTTCACAACCACCGAACATAAGTACTCCTATGGCCATTGTCAGTATTAAGGCAATGGTTCTGATCATTTTATTTCTCATATTCTACCACTCTCAAAGACATATTCTCGACCTTAACACCGACCTTTGCCAGGTTGGAGACCTCCCAGCCGATGTTAAAACCGTTGACAGCCATATCCTTCCACTGGGACTGCGCAAGCGCACCTTTGCTTTGGGCAAGCTCAAATGCCTCTTTCATATATTCTTTGAGATCGAGCTTGACATGGTAGGTCTCCCCTACCGTGACCTTGCCGCCGCTTTCAGGGAAAAGCTCCTGACCCGTGGGCGCATAGATGAACTTACCGGTAGAATCCGCCTTGCCGCCGTCGTAGAGCTGTGTGCCGGGGAAAACTTGATAGCGGTTATCGAAAAGGGTTACATTAAACCACATATAGTCCCCAAGGACACTTGCCTTATCGTGGACAGAGAAGATCCACTGGAACTGAGAAGCACCGATGGAATTATCATACTCGATATTCTCGGTGATGGTGAAATCCAGCTCCATAATAAAGGACTCTACCTGGTCCAGATAAACAACACCGGGCGTCTGCTGAATGATCATATGTACCCAATCCTCACCGTTTTGGCGAATAACGGGTGCCCCGGTTTCCTGATTCACATATTCTTTTGTGGTATCTACATTGAGATTGTAGGTACCGGTCTTGGGATCTACGGAAATATACTTACTGCCGGACGCATTGGTCAGAGTGAAGAAATCACCGTCGGTGCCGGTAATGCCGTAGGCGGGAATCTCAAATAGCGCGTTGCCCAGGGACAGATCGTTCTTAGTCGCATCGTAACCTGCCCTTGTCGCAGAAAGATCGCAGTACTGTCCCAGCGACCAGAAGGGCTCATCGCTTCCTGCTTCCCCGTACTTCCACCAAGTATAGCCCACCTGATGGGAGTTGAGGTTGGAGACCTTGATGCCCTCCGCAAAATTCTTGTCAAAGAGAAGTTCTCTTTCCACAAGCTGGGGGCCTTCCGTAGGCTCCGTCGGTGTGGGCAGAAGTGCCTCACAGCCCAATAGCGCCGAGAAGGTCATAAGCACAGCCAAAAAGAAAGCTATTTTCTTCATAATGTCACCTCGCTGTGTAAATCGGTTGTTTTTGCATCACATCTTCACTGCGCCATCCGTCAGTCCCTTAATGAACTGCTTGGAGGTAAAGAAGAATGCGATCAGAAGCGGCAGAGATGCCAGACAGTATCCGGCGTAGATCACCGTGTCCGGTATTTTCGCTGCGGTAGAGCCGAAAATGGTAAAGACACCGACGCCGATGGTGTAGAGGTCCTCTGCACCGTAAAGGATCAGCCTTGCCCAGATCACATCATTCCACGCGCCGAGCAGAGTAGAAAGTCCCACGGTAAAAAGGATCGGCACACTCAGGGGGATGGCGATTCTGAAATAGCATCCCAGCTTGCTTGCGCCGTCCATTTCCGCAGCCTCGTAAATATCGGAGGGCAAACCGTCAAAAAATGTCTTTATCAGGAAAATGTTGACCGGCATACCGCCTGCGATGGCGGGAAGGATCACGCCTGCGTGGGTCTGCTTCAGATTCAGCGTCGAATACACAAGAGAATACTGGGTTGCTAGCGTCAAAATGCCCGGGATCATCATAAAGGCCAAAAACACCATAAAAAGTGCATTTTTGCCCTTAAAATTAAATCTCGAAAAGCCGTATGCCGCAAGGCTGGCAAAGAGCAGCACACCAAAAACCTCAAGAAACGCCACCTTAAAGGTGTTGAAAATGTATTTGGAGATGTACGGCCACGCAGACTTAAAGGCGCCGGTGACCACCTGACTTCCCCCTGCTCCGGGGAACGAAAGCGGGTCCTTCAGGATATCTCCGGGTGACTTAAAACTGTTGATGATCAGTATGTAGAAAGGAAACAGCACCATGATCAGCAAAGAAATGATGATGATATGGGACAAAACCTGTCCTATGCGCAGCTTCTTTCTATTGGGATTTAATCTTATACTTTTCACGGCTTACTCCTTTGATTTAATCAGCTTGTTGTTTACGACCGTTATGACCATAATGATTGCAAACATAACAACACCCATCGCACAGGCATAGCCGTAGGCACCTTCTCTGGAAGATCCGGTGATGAGCCGGAATATGTAGTAGCCCGGAACCATGGTGCCCGATTGCATACTGCCGATCACTTCACCGGGACCGCCATTGGTGATCGCATACTGTATCGAATAGTTTTGGAGTCCGCCAATGAAGCCCATGATCAGGAAGTACCGGAGCTGTCCGCTGATGAGCGGAAGATCGATTTTGAAAACCCGACCCCAAAAGGACAAGCCGTCAATTTGGGACGCGCCGATAATACTCTGATCAATGGCATTGAGTCCCGCAATGTAAATAAGGAACGAGGTTCCGCCGACCCAAGGGAATCCGTAAAGGAAGATACTCAAAAATACGACCCAAGTGTCCTTACTGGCAAACCACTCCAGCGGCTGCCCGCCAAACCAGGAAAGGATGGTGTTGGCAAAGCCTGCGGAGGAGCCGGAGAAGATCAGCTTCTGCCAAAGCAGCAGCACGATGATTCCCGGGATCATAGCGGGAAGCACGAATAAGAATCTGTAAGCCGTCATCATCCTGGAACGGAGATTGTACATCATCTCCGCCAGGAAAATGGATGCCGCATTACCAAGCACCATACCGACCACCGTCAGGATGACCGCATTGCGCAGGGATATCCAAAACAGCTCATCGGCAAAAACGCTCTTATAATTGTCGAACCAAACGAACTCCGATTTTAAGCCGCCGTCCCAATTGGTAAAGGAGTTTACAAATGCCATTACGGTAGGATACAGACAAAATACACACAGAAGAATAAACGCAGGCAATATAAACAGAAGGCCTTCATAGCTTCGATGCTTGCGTATAAAATTCTTCAGCTTTGCTGTCTTTGATGTATCGCTTTGTGACATTTTAGATTATCCTTCCTGATTGGTGGCACCGTATGCAGGCCAAGCCTGATTGTTCCACTTGTTTGTTTTATAGAGGGTATCGACTGCATTGATGAAGGAATTCTTAAGAATAGACAGATCACCCTCGATGGCAGTCATATCCTTGCCGATGGCATCCTGTCTGAACAGATAGAAGGCATCGTAGTAGTCCTTGTTCATGGTGCCGCCTGCTGTTGCGCAAGCCCAAGACACCGTGTTCTTGTTCTCCTTATCGCCCTTGTAGGTATCGGCGAGAGACTTGAAGTAGGTGTTGGTGGTGTTACCGGACAGAGGCACCGCAAAGCCCAGGTCATTGACCATCTTGTCATTGTTCTCGAAGCAGCTCAGGTACATCAGCATATCAACGCAAGCGTCAACACACTTGGTGTTACCGGCAGCACTATCCTTATTCATAGCAGAGTTGGTAACTGCCCAGCCGGTAGAATAACCGGAGAAGCCTCTGCGAACAAAGCTGTCCACATTATAGGTAGTGTAGTAGGGATTGCTTTCCTCACCCTCAGGCTGCTGGGTCAGTACGGGATAAGGCATAACACCGATCTCGAACGCACCGTCAACGGTGTCCACCAGCTCGCGGATGCTGCCGCCAACGACCTCCAGCATAGCCAGGTTACCTACCAGGAACTGCTGCTCTGCATAATAGGAGCTGTAGTTGGTGGGATAATACTTGGTCATCTGCTTGATGAGGCGGAACAGCTCCACATATCTTCCATCCTCGGGAGAGAAGCGTCTTTCGCCGGTGACGGGATCCTTCTGCATATAGGCTCTTGCATATTCCTCTGCATCGATGATGCCGTCAACGGTGATCACATCCATATACTTCAGTTCGCTCGCCCACAGAGTGGACTCCAGATAGCTGTCGTACCAGGGATACATATGGAAGTAGGGACACAGGTATGTGGAATCATTGCTCGGATTGCCTCTGTCTACAGAAAGTGCATAAGCATTGAGCTTATCCTGGGCCTCCATAAAGTCCTTATAGGTTACGGGGATCTCCGTAATGCCAGCGGCATCAAAGAGGGTCTTGTTGTAGATCAGACCGATGGGGTTCTGCTCCAGCTCAACGGTATACTTCTCACCGTTGGGAGCGAAGGTGCTGACATAGGAAGCGCTGTCGTAGATATCCTTCCACATTGCGCTGCCGGCCTCGCCGGGCTTGGAATACTTGTTGGGCGTTTCCATATCGGAAGAAATATCATAGAACCACCCCTTGCTCTGGTCCTCAGCGATGGTGGTTCCCAGATAGTAAAGGATCTCCGGGGCGGAGCCGTTGGAGAGCATGGGTGCCATGGTCTCTCTGTCCATATTGATGGAATTGTCCGCTACGACGAAGTAATAGCCGTAGCTTTCCGCATTGGCTTCGTTCCACGCGTCCACCAGCTTTTCCAGCGTATTATAGGGATAAGGATTCAGGAACTTGTCATAATCCTGAGAAGCAGTGGTATTGTACTGCGCGTTCTGACCGCCCGCATCAATGGTGAGCTTTACGAGGTGGTCGTATGTTTTCTCCGGCTCTTGGGGATCTGTACAAGCAGGCAGGAGTGCGAGAAGCGTTGCCAGGCACAGAGCAGTTGCAACGATTCTTACGACTGTCTTGAAGGATTTTTTCATTGTTGATTCTCCTTTTTGTTTATTTGTTATGTTTATATAACATTTCTGACATAAGCATAACATTTATCACTTATATGTTACCACAATTCTCTTTATAGTCAACAGCATTTTATACTGTATAGATAAATTAGGGTAATTTTTGTGTAAAACTAACAGCAAAACCACCATATTTTTATGCATAGAGACAATAATAATGTACTATTATAATAACAATAAACCGGGTAAAAATACCATTTTTAATACAAAAATCCCCATTTTCGCCACTTCCTACTCCCTCAAACCTCCCTTTTCCCGAGATGTCAGCCAGCAGCACCCCAAAAAGCCGAGCCAAATTTACCAAATTGTACCAAAATGTACTTGACAGAAAAAGAGATAATGATATATAATTTATTAAAAATAATACATTAATTTGATAGGATCCTATGATATGCAAAAAGATACATTTTTATATAAAAAAGTGGTTGAATACTTGGCAAAGCTCATCCTCGAGCACTACGGCGAAGAAGCCTATAAGCTGCCCACAGAAGCAAAAATCGGTGAAGAAGTGGGTGTAAGCCGGATCACTGTACGAAAAGCCTACGCGCTTTTGGAGGAGCAAGGGCTGATCACGCGGGCAAAGCGGGGCGGCACCAGAATAAGAGCTGCGCTTAGCAAGGAGGATATTCTCTCTCTTCTGCGCGCCAACGGCTATGTTCCGGAGCTGGTCCCGGATAAAGACAAATCCATTGCCGTCATTCTTCCCCTTATCGGCAGCTACCATGTAACAAGCATCCTCTCAGCCATCATTGACGGTCACACAAACGAAACCATTATTATCGACAGTTCCGCTATGTCCCTCCAAAAGGAGCAAGAGCTGATCGACAAATATATCGCCATGAATGTTGACGGGATCATCCTCTATCCGGTAGATAACGAGATCTACAACCCCACGATCCTTCAGCTTTCCACGGAAAAATTCCCACTGATCCTTGTTGACCGGCTTTTGCCCGGACTGACCCTGCCTTATGTTTCCTCAAACCACGAAAATATGGTCAAGCAGGCAACCAACCACCTGCTGGAGGCAGGACACAGACATATTTTGTTTTTTAATGCCAACATCAAAACAAATTCCTCTCTGTCCATTCGTAAGGAGAGCTTTATCAACACCCTGTCCGGTGCCCATAACTGCAAGCCCTATTTCTACTCCTTTGAAGGCGACGCCGATCCCACCTCCCTCTCCTTCTGCGACAAGTTCCGGGAATTTCTGGATATGAATCCCAAGATCAGCGCCATTGTTACCGCAGACTACGCAAGCGGGCTCCATTTGATAAAAATGCTCAGCATACTGGGCGATCCCTACGCCCAGTATTTTGATATTGTTTACCTGGACTTTAATCCAATGCAGTTTGAAACTGCGCCCCCCCACCATCACCCAACCTACATTATGCAGAACAGCTATCAGATCGGTGCCGATGCCATCAATTTGATGCAGCGCGCACTCAGCGGAACAGATATTTCCAACACCAAAATGATCGTTCCCGCAAGTATCGTACTGGGAAACAAAGACAGACAAAGTCCCCGTATCACATCCATTGTTTAAGTATAAGGCGGTGACATAATATGAAGCTTTGCGATCTGCATACCCACAGCATTTTTTCCGACGGCACCTATACCCCAAAGGAGCTGCTTACCTCCGCCAAGGAAATCGGTCTTTCCGCCATTGCTCTGTGCGATCACAATACGGTTGACGGTCTGCCGGACTTTCTGTCCGCTGCCCGGGATATCCAAATCGAAGCCATCCCAGGCGCGGAGTTTTCTGTAGATTACTGGGGCAAGGAGCTTCACCTGCTGGGGCTGTTCATTCCGGAAAAACTTTTTTCTCATGTTACCCAGCTTATGGAAGCCGTGATGGAACGGAAAATGCAAAGTAACCTGCAGCTGATCCACGCCCTCAACGCAGCCGGCTATGAGATCGACTATGATACCATCAAAAACGCTACACCCAATCACAAATTCAATCGCGCCCATATTGCCGCAGAGCTGACAAAAAAAGGCTATACCGCATCCGTCAAAGAAGCCTTCCAAAGACTGCTCTCCCCTTCTGCAGGCTATTATCAGGAGCCGGAGAGGATCTCCGTTTGGGAGATGCTGGATTTCATCGTAGAAATCGGCGCTGTCCCGGTTTTGGCCCACCCCTTCCTGAACTTAAATGAAGCGGAGCTATTGGAATTTCTGCCGCTGGCAATGCTGCATGGTCTTGCGGGTATGGAATGCTATTATTCCACCTACGATCAGGAGACCACAGAAAAATCTCTATACCTTGCCGACCGGTTCGGTCTTAAATACAGCGGCGGCAGCGATTTTCACGGCAGCAACAAGCCGGATATTCAGCTTGGCACCGGAAAAGGAAGTCTGCAAGTCCCCTATGCTTGGGCAGCAGAACTAAAATCAGCGAGGTAACACATATGAAAGAGACCTTTCAGACAATCGACACACACTTGGAAACCTATTTGGATTTCCTTTGCAATATCTGCGCCTTTGAGGCAAAGGCAGATAACATTGAGACCATCAACGACCTTATCACCTATATTGCCACCTTTGCCGAAGCAGAAGGCTTCCAAACCGCCCGGACAAAAATGGAACGGTGCGGTGATTTTCTAACCATTGACCTAAACAGCGGCGCGGAAAAGGGCTGTATTTTTATGGCACATACCGACACCGTACATGAAAAAGGTATTTTCGGCGAGCCGCCGGTCACCCGTCTTTCTGACAGGATCATTGCGCCGGGTGCCATCGACTGTAAGGGCGGCATCGCCATCGCGCTGCTGGCAATGAAGGCATTGCAGCAGCAAGGCTACAAAAAGCACCTGCGGCTGCTGCTAAACTCCGACGAGGAGATCTCCAATGTCCTCGGTGGACAGGAGGAGTTCGCCTTTTTCAAAACGCAGTGTGAGGGTTTCCCCTACGCTATCAACTGTGAAACCTCCGAAAAGGATGAGGTTGTCATTTCCCGTAAAGGCATTTTGAAATGCCGCATTGATATCAAGGGTGTGGGCGGACATTCCGGCATCCATTATTTTGAATGTAAAAATGCCATTGCAGAAGCCGCCCACAAGCTCCTTGCGCTGGAGAACAAAAGCTGTCCCGGCGGCATCACCTACAGCTGCAATATTATAAACGGCGGAACTGTCTCCAATATCATCCCCGCCGCTTGCACATTGACTGTTGATGTTCGTGTTCCCCGGAACGCAGATATGGAAGTAGCGGAAGCAACTGTGCGCCAAATTACGCAAACTGCCTTTATAGAGGGCACCTCCGCCTCACTTACCGTCCTCAGCAAGCGTCCGCCCATGGAAAAAAATCCCCAAACGATGGCGCTGTTTGATGCCCTCCTGCACACCTGTCACCGCTATGGCTTGGGTACGCTGACACCGGTAGAGTCCGGCGGTGGCTCCGATTCCTGCTATACCCAAGCAAACGGTGTCACCTCCATCTGCGGTCTCGGTGGCTGCGGTGAATTTTGCCATACCAACAAGGAGTATATCCTTACAGACTCTGTCCCGCTGCGTGCAAAGCTTTTAGCAGCTTTTTTAGCGGGATAATCCCTATACGCAACAATGAATGTTTGAGGTGTTTCCTTTGAATAATTGGATCGTTTTACTTGTGACCTTTTTTGCCGGTATGGGCGCAGGCCTGGGTACCGGTTTTGCCGGTATGAGTGCTGCTGCTGTCATCAGCCCTATGCTGATCACCTTCCTTGGGATCGAGCCCTATACCGCAGTGGGCATTGCTCTGGCTTCCGATGTGCTTGCCAGCGCGGTATCTGCCTACACTTACAAGAAGAACAAAAATCTGGATGTTAAAAATGGCCTTCTTATGATGGCAATGGTCCTGCTTTTCACCGTTGTCGGCAGTTATATTTCCAGCATCGTTCCCGCACAGACTATGGGCGGCTTCAGCACCTTTATGACGCTGATCTTAGGCATCAAGTTCATCCTAAAGCCGGTGATGACCACGAAGCAGGAAATGGAAGCCGTCAGTAAAAAGAAAAAAATCGTCGGCTCCGTTATTTGCGGCATTATGATCGGTTTTATCTGCGGCTTTATTGGCGCAGGCGGTGGAATGATGATGCTGCTCATTCTGACCTCTGTGCTGGGCTATGAGCTAAAAACCGCAGTTGGCACCAGCGTGTTTATTATGACCTTCACCGCCTTGACCGGTGCCATCTCCCATTTCTCCCTTGGCGATTCCCCGGACATTTTGGTTATGGTGCTTTGCATCGCATTTACCTTTATCTGGGCAAGAATTGCAGCCAAATTCGCCAACAAAGCAAAGCCCGAGACCCTGAACCGGGCTGTTGGTATCGTACTGGCGCTCTTGGGCGTTGTGATCCTCAGTTTTGAATACTTGGTAAAATAAAAGCATCAGCGGAGTGGAAACCCACTCCGCTGGCTCTATTTATCTTAAACTTTCCGTACGGTCTTCAACAGGGTCTTTGCGTTAATATCTCTCTATATCCGTTCTTTTTTCGTGAACAGTATACCATCCGCCTCTGCTATAGGAACCGCTGACAGCCGGAAATGCCGATGGGTGAATTTGAGTGTCGACAGGGATCCTTGCCGTTGCCAAATTTTTGCAGCCTCTAAATGCTCCGTCTTCAATCAGCTTCACACCGCATGGGACCGTTATGCTTGTAAGACCTTCACAGTTGCTGAATACTCTGTATCCGATGGTATCTATGCTACTCGGCAACGAAATACTTGTCAGCGATTTGCAATCCGCAAATGCATACCTGTCAATTTTCGTCACACTATCAGGAATCGTGATGCTCCTTAAATTAACACAGCCTTCAAATGCACCATGCCCAATGGTTTTTACGCTGTTGGGGATCGTAACACTTGTCAGATTCACACATCCATTAAACATTCTCTCTTCAATAACTGTAACACCGTAAGGAATTTGAATGCTCCTTAAAGCAGCGCAGCCATAAAAAGCGCTCTTGCCGCGGATCTCAGAAGGCCAGTCAACATCCCATACTACATCAATCACTTTGCTCCCCTCGATCACCTGAATACTACTGGGCAAGCTGATTGTGACCAAATTCTTACAGTTTGCAAAGGCACCGCAGCCGATGGTCGTTACACCGTGAGGGACCGTTATACCGGTCACACTGCTAAAGTCTTTGAATGCATCCCGTCCAATTTCGGTCACAGTAGAAGGTATGACCACATCGCCACCGGGACCTGCGTATCGGATCAACTTATGATCGATGATATCAAAGCCGGTTCGGCGGACCTCCTCCTGATGTCTTAAGTATTCCTTCCGTTTTTCCTCCGCGATACGCGCTTCCTCAGCGCGTATCGCCTCCTCCTGGCGGCGCTTTTCCTCTTCCTTGCGCCGGTACTCTGCTTCCGCAATTCGGCGAGCTTCCTCTTGTTGCTTTTTGGCCATAAAATGTGCCTCGCGCCTTTGAATATAGGCGGTATAATCCGGATCCAACGCACAGCTGCTATTCAGCTTTGCAATTCTTTCCACAATAGCAACGGCTTTATTAACCCCATCATCATCCACTTCAAAATAATCATTGCTCGCTATACGCACCAGAGCCACATAGCCGCGAATCTCCTCCGGATCATTGTCCAGAATTGTTTCCACAAGACTTTTTGCCTCGCTGTATTTCCCCCGGATAATCAGTGCGTTTACTTTTCTCAATAATTTTTCTTTTTCCGGTTCACCGTCGTATAGGACAGAAACAGCCCCACATCCCGGACAAAACTTAAAGCCTTCCTCAAGACGAGTTCCGCAATCGGGACAAAATTTATATACCATCTATGGTGCCTCCTGCTTTTCTTTCTAATTATTCTCCATCAATGGCCCGAATCAAAAACTTTGCAATATCCGTATTATCCACCGTCTTACCGGAAAAATACTCTGTGCCCTTGCCTACCGCAAACACCCGGACCGGGGTCGCACTGTGCTCGGTCTGGGTCAGAAGATCGCTGAGGCGCTCCTCTCCGGTTACAGGAAGCTGTACATGTCCGGTCTCGTGGTCAGAGGTAATGAGCAGCAGCGTATCGGGATTTTTCTCCATAAATTTCAGCACCGCCGCTACTGTCCGATCCAAAGTCACCACGCTGTTAAGCTTACCTGTCATATCGTTTCTGTGACCGAATTTATCTGTACCTGCGCTTTCGATCATCAAAAAGAAGCCGTTTTCGTTTTGGAGGCGCCTCAGCGCCACCTCGGCGCATTGGGCAAGGTTATCGGACGCCGCTGTAGAAAAGCCGTCCAAAAATCCCCAGAATGGTTTTTGGCAATCCGGATCTGTGTCCAGCACCGTGTTAAAGCGCTTAAAGTCCTTGGCGACCAGATATTCATGATCAAAGATCTGACGGCCCTCATCATCCAGCATAAACATCGTGCCATCGTGATCCTGACTCATAAGCACATCGGGGCGGAATTTGATCATGGCGCTTGCCAGCTCGCTGCGGTTGTCCCGAGAAATATTATGAACCACAAAAGCAGAGGGCGTTGCACCGGAAATATCCTCATCGGTGATAATACCGATCTTTTTGCCCTGCTCCCGGGCGATTTCTGCCATATTTTTCAGGTCATTCCCATCTACATCCTTGCCGATGTAGCCGTTATTGGTCTTTACACCGGTAGCAAGGGCCGTGCCGGAGGCTGCAGAATCTGTGACCTCGTGGCTCGCAGAATGGGTAGTGGAAAGACCGTGGTTTTTAATTTTACTCAGGACAAGGCCGAAATCATAAACACCCTTTGCGTGCTGCTCCGCCAAGGTAATATCATTGGGACCCATACCGTCACCGATGATGACGATCACATTTTTCGGTGTAGTAAACTCCCCATTTACGATCTTCTCTACCTGGCTCTCGGTGATGGTAATGCCGTTTTGGGAATACCAGCCCTCCGGCTCCTGCGCAGGAGGATCGCAGGCAGTAAAGCTCAAAATGAGCAAACATGATAAGAATAACGCAAGTAATCGTTTCATAGGAACAGCTCCTCTCTATTTTCTGTTTCCATTCTATTTCAACATCCCCTCATTGTCAAGAAATAAGAAAAACGGCACCTGCCTGGCAGGTGCCGCGATGTATTTTATTCCGCTTTTATATTGGAAATGATCTGATAGCCGTCTCCTACAGGCTTCAACACTGCCACACCGGCTCCATTGCTGCCAAGGGCATAGGATGTTCCGGTATAGGACAGACGGACGGTGCCGTCCTCCAATTCCTCCACCGCGGTGGCCTTGAAATTCTCCACCGTACTCGCATCCGTACACATCCGGTAATAACAGTCGGTACTCTCCAGATAGGCAAGACCCTCAAAGCCCGCAGCATTCACATCTTCCAGTGTAATTCCAAAATATTGGGTAAGTACCTGATTCATTTTATCTACAGGCAGTCGCACCAAGTCAAAATTGATATCAAAGCCGGGAAGATCCTTTAATTCTTCCCATTCCGCATCTGTGGGCTTTGCAGACTCATCGGAAAAACCATTATAAAACAGTTCTTTCAGGTTTACACATGTCGGATCCGCATACTGGCTGGTCAACGCCCAGTTGTATCTGCTGTTCATCGGCCCAAACAACGCATCAAATTCGGCCAAGCGGGGGTCTTCAGGATTACCTGCAGTTTGGTTAGGATCCTCTGTCGGTCCCGGAGTATCAGGATTCTCGGTAGGTTGGGTAGGAGCCTCCGTCGGTTCCGGGGTATTCGTTGCAGGCGCGCAAGCTGCAAGCAGCACACATAGGATCAACAGTAACGCAAACAGCTTTTTCATAGTCATACCTCCTATTTAATTGTCCCTAATCACTTCATCTGCATTGTAGCAAAAAAACGAAAAAAGTCAACAGTGGCAAGGGATTTTCGTCTTTTTCACTAAAGTGCAATTCCGTCCGCGGAGGCGGACACCTTAACTCTTCATTTTTCACTCTTCACCAAGAAAACAATACACCCCCCGGCATATGCCGAGGGATGCAATTGTTTTCTTAGTACATTCCGCCGGCCTGAGCAGCAGCTGCAGCGGCAGCAGCATCGGCGGCAGGATCGGGCTTGGTGGCAACCAGGCTCTCGGTGGTGAGCACGCAGGCTGCGATAGAAGCTGCATTCTCCAGAGAAGAACGGGTCACCTTGGTGGGGTCAACAATACCGTTTTCGATCATATCCATATAGGTCTCGGTGTAGGCATTGTAGCCATAGCCGACCTTCTTGGAGGAGCGGATCTTCTCGAAGACCACGCTGCCGTCCACTCCGGCATTCTCCGCGATCTGGCGGATGGGTGCCTCCAGTGCCTTTGCGATGATCTTTGCACCAGTCTTCTCGTCACCGGTCAGCTTCATAACCAGCTTTTCAACAGCAGCGATGGCATTGACCTGTGCAGTACCGCCACCGGCAACAATACCTTCCTCAACGGCAGCACGGGTCGCGTTCAGGGCATCCTCCACGCGGAGTTTCTGCTCCTTCATAGCCACCTCAGTCTGTGCGCCTACCTTGATAACGGCAACGCCGCCACTCAGCTTAGCCAAACGCTCCTGCAGCTTCTCACGGTCGTAGTCGGAGGTGGTGGTAGCGATGGCGCCGCGGATGCTATTGGCGCGAACCTTAATGCTTTCGGGGTCACCGGCGCCATCCACGATGGTAGTGGTATCCTTGGTGACAACGATCTGACGGCAACGGCCCAGATCGGTCAGCTTGGTGTTGGGCAGCTCCATATTCAGCTGGCTGGAAATAACGGTACCGCCGGTGAGAACCGCGATATCCTGCAGCATTTCCTTGCGGCGGTCGCCAAAGCCGGGTGCCTTCACGCACACAACATTGAAGTTACCCCGCAGACGGTTCACCAGCAGCGTTGCCAGCGCATCGCCCTCGACATCCTCCGCCACGATCATCAGCTTCTTACCGGCCTTGACGATGGGCTCCAGAATGGGCAGGATTTCCTGAATAGAAGCGATCTTCTTGTCGGTGATGAGAATATAAGCATCATCCAGAACAGCTTCCATCTTATCGGTATCGGTAACCATATAAGGAGAGATGTAGCCCCGGTCGAACTGCATACCTTCCACCACATCCAGACCGGTCTCAGCGGTCTTACTCTCTTCGATGGTGATCACACCCTCGGTGCCCACCTTTTCCATAGCCTCTGCGATCAGTGCGCCGATAGCAGCGTCACCGGAGGAAACGGTGCCGACACGGGCAATGTCCTCAGAGCCCTTAACAGGAACAGAATGCTCCTTAATAGCAGCAACGGCAGCTTCCACAGCCTTCTCGATGCCCTTACGCATCACCATGGGGTTTGCGCCTGCGGACAGGTTCTTCAGACCCTCGTGGGTAATTGCCTGCGCCAGCACGGTAGCGGTGGTAGTACCGTCACCGGCAACATCGTTGGTGCGGGTGGCTACCTCGCGGATGAGCTGGGCGCCCATATTCTCGAAGGCATCCTCCAATTCAATTTCCTTAGCGATGGTTACGCCGTCGTTGGTGACCAGCGGTGCGCCGTACATCTTAGCCAGAACCACATTGCGGCCCTTGGGTCCCAAGGTGACCTTAACGGTATCTGCCAGCTTGTCAATGCCAGAAAGCAGCTTCTTGCGAGCGTCCTCGCCGTAAATAATCATCTTTGCCATAATTCTTTCCCTCCCTGATTACTCGGTAACAACCGCCAGGATCTCGTCCTGCCGTACAAACTTGTAGTCCTCGCCGTCCAGCTTAAATTCACTGCCGGTGTACTTGCCGACGACGACCTTGTCGCCCACCTTTACAGTCACAGGCGCATCCTTGGTGCCGGGACCTGCTGCCACAACGGTAAAAATACCGGAGCTTTCCTTGTTGGTGGTAGCCAGAATAATGCCGGAAGAGGTAGTCTCCTCTGCTTCTGCAGCTTTGAGCAGAATGTTATCTGCCAGTGGTCTGAGCTTCATATACAGTTCCTCCATATTTGGTATTTAGATCGGGCATAGGCCCACATATCTACATTCTATTAGCACTCAAATCATTCGAGTGCTAACTTTTCTATATAATAGCTTATGTCGCCAAAAAATGCAAGTACTATTTGTATTTTTTCTGTGAATAATTTTTGACATTTTCCGCAATTATCCCCCTGCCGAAGCAGAGGGATTTTAGCCTTTACCCCTTCTCGCGCAAACAGAGCGACTGGGGGAGTGTGCGACCTTCATCACAGTACTCCCTCCGTCATTTGCTTCGCAAATGCCACCTCCCTCAAAGAGGGAGGCAGGGCTTTCTTTATGAAACGCTTGCGTGACCTTCGGCGCAGATCACATCCACGACCTCATCTACACAAGCCTGGCACTCTGCTTTGGTGGCAGCTTCCACCATCACCCGGATCACCGGCTCTGTACCCGACTCCCGGACAAGGATGCGACCGGTATCGCCCAAACGGTCCGCTACCGCCTTGACCGCTGCCTGCACTGCAGGATCGTTCTGGGCATCGGGCTTAGACTTGACCCGAACATTTTTCAGCACCTGCGGATAAATGGTCAGCCCCTCAAACAGCTGGCTCATCTTCTTTTTCTTTGCAAGCATCACTTCCATCATCTTCAGGCTGGTCAAGATGCCGTCACCGGTAGTGGCGTACTTGGAAATGATAATATGACCGGACTGCTCACCGCCTACACGGCAGCCGTTTTGTACCATATATTCATAGACATACTTGTCGCCCACCTTGGTCTTGGCATAGCCGATCCCCTTCTCGTCCAGCGCCTTATATAGGCCGAAGTTGGACATAACGGTGGTGACCACGGTGTTATTATCCAGCTGTCCCTTTTCCTGCATATAGCAGCCCAGAGCATAGAGGATATGGTCACCGGTGATAATACTTCCCTTTTCGTCCACGCACAGACAGCGGTCTGCATCGCCGTCAAAGGCAAAGCCCACATCCAGTCCGTTTTCTACCACAAATTTTTGCAGCACCTCAATATGTGTAGAGCCGGCATTTGTGTTAATATTCACACCGTCAGGCTCTGCGTTAATGACATAGGTTTTCGCGCCTAGGGCATCGAAAACGGACTTGGCGATATTCCAAGCTGCGCCGTTGGCACAGTCCAACCCTACCTTAATGCCCTTGAAGGAATACATACCCAAGCTGATCAGGTAGCCGATATAGCGGTTTCTGCCGGAGGCATAATCCACGGAAACGCCTACTTTATCCTTCTGTCCGAAGGGCAGGGTGTCCCATTTTTTACCAAACAGCTCCAGCTCTCCGTCGATATAGGCTTCTACCAGCGCGATGGTCTCTTCATCCATCTTCTCGCCATAACCGTTAATGAGCTTGATGCCATTGTCGTAATAAGGGTTATGGCTGGCGGAGATCATAATGCCGCAGTCAAAACCATCCACCTTCGCAATGTAGGCAACAGAGGGCGTGGTGGTGACATGCATCAGATAGGCATCTGCACCGGAAGCGGTGATACCGGCAGCCAAAGTATACTCGAACATATAGCTGCTGCGGCGGGTATCCTTACCGATGACGATCCTTGCCGGCTCGTTCTTTCCTGCCCGACGCTTCAGTTCTCCATAATACCAGCCCAGAAAACGACCGACCTTATAGGCGTGGTCTGCAGTCAGGTTATTGTTGGCTTCTCCACGGAAGCCGTCAGTTCCGAAATATTTACCCATAAAGATACTCCTTACTTTTTGGTAACGATGATACCGCCGGTCTTATAAATACTGCCCTCAGGAATCACACCCCGGACGCAGGACAGCGGATAGACATTGGAATTTTTGCCGATAACTGTACCGGGATTGAGGACGCTGTTGCAGCCGACCTCCACAAAATCACCCAGCATCGCGCCCACCTTCTTAATACCGGTAGGGATCTCCGGGTCTGTGTGGATCACAACTAAGGACTTATCGGACTTTACATTGGAGGTAATAGAGCCGGCGCCCATATGGGCCTTGTAGCCCAAAATGCTGTCACCCACATAATTGTAGTGGGGCACCTGCACGCCGTCAAAAAGAATTACATTTTTCAGCTCCACAGAGTTGCCGACCACGCAGCCGTCCCCTACCAGCGCGCTGCCACGGATAAAGGCGCCGTGACGCACCTCGGTATTTTCACCGATGATGCAGGGTGCGCCCAAATAGGCGGTAGGGGCTACTTTCGCGGTCTTATGCACCCAAACAGTGGGTGCGACCTGTGCATATTCCTCCCCTAATGTGCTCCCAAGCTCCACAATGAAGGTCTTGATCCCTCCCAATGCTTCCCAGGGATATTTGAACTGCCGGAGATACTCTCCGGCTTTGGAATGACACAGATCATAAAGGTCATTTACGGTATACATCGTATCCCACCTTTCAAAATTTCTTTTACTATTTTACACCAAAACCGCAAAAATGTAAATACAATTTCCGGATTTTCTCACCGTCCCTCGCTGTCTCGCTGTCTTGCTGTCTTGTTTGCTGTCTTGTTTTTCCTTTTTTATTGACAAAAAGAGAAAACTGCGATATGATAAACAAAATATATTTAAGGAGGCAATACTATGCTGAATACTTGCGCGCAACTGTTCGTAGACGATCTCAACTCCAAGGATATGAACTTCGGTTCCGGTAACAACGGTGATGTGTCCTTCGTGGAATTCCCCTATCAGGGCAAGGTAGCCAAGCTGCTCTTTAGCGGTGAAAACGGTGAGTATCTGTCCATATATCTGGTATATGAGCGTGTTCCCGAAGAAAAGTTTGCAGATATGGTCCTGACCTGCAATGAGATGAACTGTATGTATAAGTGGGTCACCTTCTATGTGGACAGCGACAGTGACCTGATTCTCCATGACGATGCCATCCTCTCTGTAGAGAATGCAGCGGATGAAGCCTTCGAGCTGCTGGTTCGTATCCTGAAGATCGGCGAGGAAGTCAAGCCCAAGATCATGAGGACCATTTACGCCTAATTTACAAATCCGAACAGAGGGGCCTCGCGCCCCTTTGTTTTGCTATAAGGAGAAATTATGAGTATATATAAAATTTCGTTTTTGCTGCGCTCCCCTTCCGTGGGTTGGGAGTATAAATCCACCAACAGGCGGGAGCTATCGGAGGATCTGGCAAAAGCGATCGAAAAGCTGATCGCCCCTCAAAAACCCGTTCTCAGCAAAAAAGGCAGTGTGCAGTTCCACTTTTATATTGCTTCCGGCGCCAGCGCCGAGCAGAACAAAGCCGCTGTCTCCAAGCTGTTGGAGACGCTTATTTCCGACGAGGCAATGCGGAAAATGATCGTCATATCCGTAACGGAGCCCTCCGGCGAAGAGATGAACAATCTGCGGCAAACCGTAGACACTAAGGACAACGCAGCGTTTTGGAGTATGGTGCAGGAAGAAGCCGCGCCGGAAAAGAAAAAAGGCTGGAGCAAGCCTGCTGCCAAGTCCCTGAGCAAAGCCGCTGATCAGGCCACCAAAAAAATTGAAATTGACGATCCGGAGCCGGAAATCCCAGAAGAGCCGGAGGAAGTGCTTCCTCTGTCCGCCCACGCAAAGAAGATCCAGGAGCTAAAATCCGCTCTGCTCAGTAAAGTCCGAGGTCAGCGCCATGCGGTAGATACGGTTGTTCAGGGCATTTTCGAAAGTGAGATGTTCTCTGCCCTGAATCCTGACCGAAAGGGACCTCTTGCCACCTTCCTTTTCACCGGCCCTTCCGGCGTAGGCAAGACCTTTCTGGCAAGTCTCACCAGCAAGGTACTGGATCGGGAGATGCTGGTTGTGGACATGAGCGAATACTCCGACAACCTTGCCAACGGTAAATTTAACGGTGAGCATGGTCAGCCCGCAGTGGTTACCGGCTTTGTCCGAAAGAATCCCCGGGGTATTATTGTATTCGACGAGGTGGAAAAGGCGCACATCAACACCATCCATCTGTTCCTGCAGATCTTAGACGGTGCCCGGATGATGGACCATCAGATCCGCAAGGAGGTTTCTTTCCGGGACAACATCATTATTATGACCACCAATGCCGGCGCCTCCCTTTACGACGATCCCTCTGTCTGCGATCTGTCTGCCGTGCCGAGAAAGGTTATTTTGGACGGTCTGCGCAAGGATGTGAACAAGCAGACCGGACAGCCCTTTTTCCCAGAGTGCATCACTACCCGAATGGCAAATGGCCGTGTCATTCTCTTTAACCATCTGGAGCCTTATGCCCTCCTGCAGATCGTCAGGGACGAGCTGGCGCTGCAGATCTCCCTCTTTGAAAAATCCACGGGCATCAAGGTCAATTACGACCCGGTGACCCTATCTGCACTGGTGCTGTATCACAGCGGCGGCGTCTCCGATGCCCGCTCACTCCGGGGTCTTGCCCGGAGCATCGCAGCCCGGGAGCTTCAGGAAGTGATCATGCAGCTTCTTGCACAAAGCCCCCAAAGGGTCGATGCGCTAAAGGAAATCACCCTGACCATCGACACCCAGCAATGTAAGGAGGTCAGCGATCTGTTCAGCAGCCGGGAGCGGATGCAGGTTGCCGTACTGGCAGAAAACTGCGATGCTGCCTTTGAGACTCTGCAAAGCGAAGTCAGCGCAGACTTTACTGTGCTGAGCGATCCTGAGGCCTTCAAGCGCCGTGTTCGCGGCGTGACCGACTATATCCTGCTGGATCCCTTGTGCGGAAACCAGGTCAAGGACCATATCCCCAACGATGTGGAGGACTTGGATTCTGTAGGTATGCATATTTTCGAGTATCTGCGGGAGTATTTCCCGGAGATCCCCGTGTACATTCTGGATACCACCGGCAAGGTGCGCTCCTTTGAGACCCTCCTTGCCCGGGGTGGGCGCGGTATGATCCGTTTGACCGATTCCTCTAAAGAAAGCACAAAGGTCGCGCTGAATGAGCTTGGCTTTGGCGCGCTAGTGAACAATGTGACCTTCTCCTTAGGTCGTTCCAACAAATTCCTTAGCTTCAACTGCGCGCAGTATCAGATTGATGACAGCCATGCCGTCATCTCCTTTGAGCGACTGCAGCTAAAGAACGCGCTACAGGCCGAGGACGGTAGTATCATTGCCAAAAAGGGTGAGAATAATAACCTGAAATTCTCCGATGTCATCGGCTGCAAAGCTGCCAAAGAAGCCCTCAGCGACTTCCGGGATATACTGCAGGATCCCCGCAAAACCGCTATGAATGGCAAAAAGATGCCCAAGGGTGTCCTGCTCTATGGCCCTCCCGGCACAGGCAAGACCATGCTGGCAAAGGCCATGGCAAATGAATGCAATGCTGCCTTCATCCCCACCTCCGCTGCCGCATTCTTCGGTCCACTGGTTGGTGAGACGGAGCGAAACATTCAGGACCTCTTTAAGAGGGCGAGGAAGTATGCCCCTGCCATCATCTTCATCGACGAGGTAGACGCCATCGGCCGGATGCGTACCGGCTCTGTGGGCAGCACCCATAATGAGGACGCCCTGAACATCTTCCTCTCCGAGATGGACGGTTTTGTGACAGACGAGAAACGGCCTGTTTTTGTTCTTGCCGCTACTAACTACGAAATCGAAGGCGAAAGCGGCAGAGTGCTGGATCCCGCCTTTGTCCGCCGCTTTGACCGGAAGATCCTCATTCCCCTGCCGGACACCGATGACCGTTACGCATTGCTCGAAAAAAGCCTGAAGCGCCACGGCATCCATTTCGGTGAGGATCACGACAAGATCCTTCGCAATATGGCAAAGCGTACCGGCGGTATGAACAACGCCGATCTTGAAATGATCAATGCCAACTACGCCCGGATCTTAGGTGATGGCACGCCGGACGGTGTTTCCTATATGGACTCTCTGGATGCCTACCGCTACGGTGAAGTCAACAAACTGGATCCTAACCATCTGCGGCAGACCGCCTGCCACGAAGCCGGTCACGCCCTTGTTTGTCGGCTGTGCGGTGTGACCCCCTCCTTCCTGACCGTCGTCTCCCGGGGCAGCTACGGCGGCTTTATGGAAAGCGCCGGAGAAAATAGGGGCAACTATACTTATCAGGAGCTGATGGATCGGGTATGCCGCTGCCTTGCTGGCCGTGTAGCGGAGATCGAGGTCTATGGCGACACCGCCGGCACCAACACCGGTGCCAGTTCCGACATCCGTCAGGCGCGGTACTATATGAAGGTCAGTCTCAACGACTACGCTATGGGCGATAAGCTTTACGCCCGCTGGACTCAGGACGAACTGGAGCAGCAGATGCGCGCCCAGTATGATCGCACCTGCCGGCTGATCCGGGACAACCGGGCAGTGCTGGATGCACTGACAGACCGACTGGTACAGCAAAAGAGTATGGACCAGACCCAGCTGGAAGAGTTCTTCAAATCTATGAATATCTGACTTGTGCAAAATCGCACCACGGATCATACGTGGTGCGATTTCCTTTATTTTTTGAAATAGGTGAACAACTCAAGGAGCGATTCAATCAATGTAAAGATTGTTCCCAAAATGCCGTCAGGTTTATCGCTCTCCCCCGTGTCGGGAGAATACATCGGATCATCCGTGCCGCAATGGATGCAAGTGCCATTGGTGTAGGTGTGGGTCTCCAATTTCGGCACATACTCGGTCTTATTCTTTCCGCAGACGGTGCAGGTATAGACCTTGATGCCCGCATCAGTGCAGGTGGATTCTTCGATGATCACACCGTCGTCATAGGTATGCCCCAATGCCGCTGTAATAATCTCCGTCTTTTCGCTGCCGCACAGACCGCAGGTATAGGTCTTAATGCCGGCTGTGCCACAGGTAGGTTCCTTGGTCACCGCTCCTTCATCATAGCTATGTACACATTCGGTATTAAACTGGATGGTCGCACCCAAAAGAAGTGCATTGCCGGTCTCAGAGATAGCGATCTTCTCCCAATCAGTCTGCCCTCCGGCGTAGGATACGCTCACCAAAGCTTCGCAGCCAAGGAAAGCATTGTCCCCAATGCTGACAACACTGCCGGGGATGCTAATGCCGGTCAGCTTTGTACAGTCTTCAAAAGCACCATCCCCAATGGCAACTACCGGACATTCGCCTACTGCAGAGGGAATCGCAACATCGCCGCTGATGGCAGGATCTACAGCCGTAATGGTAGCCGCACCGTTTTTAATTTCATATGTAAAGTGATCCACCGGATCCTTCGGGGCATTGGTGCCTGCCACCTCATCAATAACCGCCTGGGGTACCTTCACCACAGAAAAGCCGATATTATAGAAGCAAATATCCATTTGCATCTCCTGCAAATACTCATCGACCATAGTGTACCCAGCGCAGATACGGCAAATACTCCCATCCGCAACATTGACAGTCACGCTTTCAAAGGTGGTTACACCCAAAGACTCTCCATCAAAGCCAAACAGCTCCAGATCCATCGGTGCTGTACTGATGTAGCTGCCGCTCCCCGCATCATAGGTAAACTGATGAAATTGATCCTCCAATGCAAGATAGAGAGAGGATTCCTTTTTCATCTGTACCCAGTAGCGGTTATCCGTCTCCTCTGCAAGGCGGGTGCCTTCTGCATCAATCACATATGTGATAAAGCTCTCGTCACCCTTTTGAAGGGTATAGCATTCTCCTGAGGATTGAAGCGCTTCCGGTTCAACAGAAGCATAATAACCTCTGTTATCAGAAATAACGCAGTACTTTGTGGTGGTTATTTCGCCGTCGGTCGTACCTATAGACAAGGAATAGTTAGACATATTCAGATTTCCAAAAGCTTCGCTCCACGCCGCTGCGTCCGCAACCTGAGTAGAAACCACCCGTGTTTCCGTCGCCGTATAGTCACAATCCACGCAAATATACTTGACCGTAGCCACTCCGTCTGCATAAGTGACCTCGGGATTGCCGTACCGATGTCCCATGGGCAGTTCAATATCTTCCACTCCTCCGCAAGCCGCAAGGGTCATCGTTAAAAGACACAGTACAAGCAGAAGGGATAACAGTTTTCTTTTCTTCATAGGTATACCTCCTCATTATAATGTTTCTGTCATTATATCACACCTGACGCACAAATGCAACCGCAAGAAAAAACACCATCTTCCCCTATCGCACTTGGGTTTCCAAAGGATCCCCCCTTTGGTCGTCTGGAGGGTCTGGGAACCATACGGGAGGTTCCCAGCGGCTCTTTGCATACTTTCTCGCCGGAGAGAAAGTATGATCCATCAAAGACCCTGCACTGTGCTTGCGAGGACACTTGCGTCCATGGCAATCTCCCGGTACAATCCCCCGTATTTGTACAGGGAACGTCGAGGACGCTGGTCCCTACAACCGCGGGAATACCGAAAAAACCGCACCGGGGATTCTTAAGGGGAACACCCCTTAAGCCGTCTGGAGGGTCTGGGAACCATACGGGAGGTTCCCAGCGACTCTTTGCATACTTTCTCGCCGGAGAGAAAGTATGATCCATCAAAGGCCCCGCAATGTGATTCTGAAATAACAAGCTGCGACAAGCAATTATAAGCAAAAAAAGAGACTATCCAAAGATAGTCTCTTTCAAAGCTTATTTTGCAAATTCCACTGCCTTGGTTTCACGGATCACATTGACCTTGATCTGGCCGGGGTACTCCAGCTCCGCCTCGATCTTCTTTGCCACATCACGGGCAAGCAGGATCATATTATCCTCGGAAACTTCCTCGGGCTTGACCATAATACGAACCTCACGACCTGCCTGAATGGCGTATGCCTTCTCAACGCCGGGATAGCTGCCGGTCAGCTCTTCTAACTTTTGCAGTCTGCGGATGTAGTTCTCCACATTCTCACGGCGGGCGCCAGGACGGGCAGCAGATACGGCGTCGGCAGCCTGCACCAATACGGCAATCACGGTCTTAGGCTCCACATCGCCGTGGTGCGCCTCAATGGCGTTGATGACCACAGGATTTTCCTTGTACTTCCGGGCAAGATCAGCACCCAGCTGCACATGGCTGCCCTCTACCTCATGGTCGATGGACTTGCCCAAGTCATGGAGCAAGCCTGCCCGCTTGGCAAGTGCCACATCCGCACCCAATTCCGCAGCCATCAGACCTGCGATATGGGCAACCTCGATAGAGTGGTTCAGTACATTCTGACCGTAAGAGGTACGGTACTTCTGACGGCCCAGGATCTTAATAAGCTCAGGATTGACGCCGTGGACACCGGTCTCGAAGCAAGCACGCTCACCCTCCTCACGGATGGTGCGATCCACTTCCTTACGTGCCTTCTCCACCATATCCTCGATACGGGTAGGATGGATACGGCCGTCTACGATCAGCTTCTCCAGTGCCAGCCGTGCGATCTCACGGCGAACGGGATCAAAGCTGCTGACGGTAATGGCCTCCGGTGTGTCGTCAATGATCAGGTCAACACCGGTAATGGTCTCCAAAGTACGGATGTTCCGACCTTCACGGCCAATGATACGACCCTTCATTTCATCGGTGGGCAGGGGCACTACGGAAACGGTAGCTTCCGCAGCGTGGTCAGCGGCACAGCGCTGGATGGCAATAGAGAGAATATCTCTTGCCTTCTCGTCGGCCTCGTCCTTCAGCTGCTGTTCGATCTCTTTGATCTTCATTGCAGACTCGTGACGGACCTCAGTCTCTACAGTCTCCAGCAAGTAAGCCTTTGCCTGCTCTTGGGTAAGGCCGGAGAGCTTCTCCAATGTTGCAATGTGCTGCTTGCGAACAGCTTCGGCTTCTGCCTTCGCTTCTGCAACCTCCGCAACACGGCGGGCATACTCCTCTTCCTTGCGCTCGAAGGCCTCCGCCTTCTTGTCAAGGGTCTCTTCCTTCTGTTGCAGCCGACGCTCTTGCTTGCTCAGCTCAGCACGGCGCTCTTTGACATCTCTTTCGTGCTCTGTGCGAGATTTATGGATCTCATCCTTGGCTTCCAGCAGAAGCTCCTTCTTACGGCTCTCACCGCTGCGGATAGCTTCGTTGATCAGTCGGGTCGCTTCCTGCTCCGCAGAGCCGATCTCCCGCTCGCCAACACGCTTACGGTAAATGACACCGCCGAAAAAGCCGCCAAGACCGCCGACTACTGCCGCCAGGACGATTAAAATTACATGAATCGGTTCCATAATTTCTCTTTGCACCTCCTTCATTAAAAATAGGTGATGAAAAGGAGGCTACACTATGGACCTCGCGCTGTTCAATTGGTAAAATGCCGCGTATGCGGTTACTATCCAAGCATAAACGTTACGAGGCGCAATGCGCTGCCCCGGTGATCCATCAGGTTATCTATGAAATGCTGCCTAAATTAGCCCAGCATACAAAGTACCATCTATATTTTACCTTTGCAGACCGGGAATGTCAAGCATTTTTCCAAGCAAAAAAACAGCCGAAACACAAATTCCGGCTGTTTTCCCTTTTACAAAATATGCAGATGCTCCAAAAGGATCTTCAATCCCAGCAAAATCAGGATAATACCGCCGGCGGCCTCCGCTTTTTTTTCATAGCGGCTGCCGAAGATATTGCCGATCTTCACCCCTGCGGTGCACATTAGGAAGGTCACAATGCCAATGAGCGCCATCGCTGCCCAGATATCCACATTGCCTGCCATTGCCAGAGAAATGCCAACTGCCAACGCGTCGATGCTGGTAGCCACTGCCATTACGAACATAGTCTTCACAGAAAGATCCGCGTCGTGCTCTTCGCAGCAGTCGCACCTCGAAAATGCCTCCTTGAGCATATTGCCGCCGATCAGTACCAGCAGGATAAATGCCACCCAGTGATCAACGGCCTCGATCTGCTTTGCAAACAGCGTACCAAGAAAAAAGCCGATCACCGGCATCAGCGCCTGAAAGCCGCCAAACCATACACCGCAGAGCATTCCCTCCCGGAGACCTGCTTTTTTCATGGAAAGACCCTTACAGATCGACACCGCGAAGGCATCCATACTCAGGCCCACGGCAAGCATCGCAAGTTCAAAAAATCCCATCGTTTACTCCACAATATAGGCTGCAGTAATTTGTCCGTAATAAGCCGTATGGAAATCTCCCTCAGCATAATATCGCGCCAAGTTCTCAGGCGCAATGGCCTCCTTTACCTGTTCCTGCTTGTAAATGACCTTGCACTCCAGCGTCAGAGGCAGCTCCCGGATGGCAGGAACAGCCACCGTCTCCCCTTCCTCCAGATGCAGATCCAGCTCCTTAATTTTATCGGTATCTCTGCCGGACTTGGTGCCGCAGAAACCCAGAATGCCTTTATCATATTCGCCATAGGGCACATTGATGGTAAACTCCGGATTTTTGTCTACCAAAGCCTTGGTGTACCGGCTCTCCCGGACATAGGCAATAAAAATAGGCTTGCCCCATTGGATACCCATAGTACCCCAGCCGATGGTCATGGTGTCCACCTGCCCGTCCGCCTTGGTGGTCATCAGCACGCCCTTGCCTACCGCCTGTAAAATATCATTTGCATATTCGAATGCATCGATTTTCTTTTTCATAGTATCCCTCCAAATTAAGATAACACCATCATAACCCAAATTCCTTCCATTTGCAAGCACGAATTCTCCAATGCTCCATATCACATTTCTATGTCCGAAATCGCGTTAAAATACGGACTGCCTGTTCCGGCAGTCCGTAGTATATCACATCACTCTGTGTTCTTTATTGATGGCGCTGCGCAGGCCGATCTCTGTCCCCTTCCGGATCTTGGCATAGTTCTCTCTGTGGTTCCAGAGCACCGTGAGTGTGGCAACGGATGCCGCCACCAAAGCGATCCATCCGGCAAATAAAATGCTCAAATATACCGGAAGCGCCAGTACCGTAATGGTGGTACCAATGGTCAAGTAGTTAAAGATCACCGTCACCAGCACGACCACCGCCAGCACCGCCAGGGCAAACCGCCAATCTGTTGTGAGCCACATACCGATGTAAGCAGCAAAGCCTTTTCCGCCCTTAAATTTCATAAACACAGGATAAATATGCCCGATGACGCAGGCCGCACCGGCAACCACCGAGATCCCTGCATACTGGGGAAAGAGCAGTTTGGCAATAAGGGATGCAAGAATACCCTTGCCGATGTCGTGAAGTCCCACGATCACACCGGGAATCCAACCCAGAACCAATACCGTATTTGCTGTGCCGGGATTTTTGCCCCCCAATGCGCGGATATCCACCTTTTTATACCTGGATATATAGATTGCCATATTGGAGCAGCCCAACAGATAGCCGATCAGTGCAGCAAGCAAGTAAGCCAAGCAACATACCTCCACCCTCGTTTTTTTCTATTATATAGGAAAAATGTTAAATATTCAACCTGTGCATTTGACCTGTCCTTAATCAAATCTTAATAAACAAACGCAGCGTCCGGAAAATATCCAAACGCTGCGCATTGCATATGTAATTTAGCCCCAAGGAATCTGGATGTGATCGTCGCCATCCATAATGGGGGAATCGGGATCCTCTTCGTCACCGCTGGGTGCCTCAGTAGGATCTTCAGGACCGTCCGTGGGATCCTCAGGACCATCAGTGGGATCCTCAGGTCCGTCAGTAGGGTCATTGCCGGGACCTTCCGTAGGACCTGCAGAGGGCTCAGTGGGGTCATTCTGATTGTTGCTACAAGCAGCGAACATACCCACGATCATCATTGCAGCGCACAAAATGCACAGCAGGCGCAGGAACATAGATTGCTTTTTCATAGTTTTCCTCCAAAAATTTTATTTTTGAGTCGGCTGCAACCTCTTGCCAGCAGGAAAATACCTCTCCTGACCTGAAAAAGCCCCATCCAAACTCTTTTGTACAGTCGATACCCTTTAGAAGTAACACTGTATAATTTACCTTTTCTCTCGAAATCTGTCACCACCGCCAAGATCCAGTCCCTTTGAATACGCTCCTTTTCGCACTGGTTATCCCCGCAGCAGATACAGGTTTCTTTCTCCGTTTTTATAATTCGGTGCAACACAAACTTACCGTTTTCCCGCTGATAAAGAACGATATCGCCCTTCTTACAGCTTGCAGGCGGTGTAAGCAATACCCGGTCCCGCATATGGCGAAACAGCGGCCACATACTGTTTCCGGTCACCACCAGGCTGGCAACACCCTGCTCCTTTAGCTGAAGCTGCACCACACCGATCAACTGCTCCATCGGCAGCGTCACCGTTTTCTTATTTGCTTCCATTTTTCATAGCCTCATAGGATACCATAGCCGCCTCATCGTCGTTCCGGCAAGTAAGACGCCAAACAGACGCCTCTCTCAGCAACAAGTCCACCAGCTCCAGCTGTTTTTGGGCGCAGACCTTATTAGAAAACTGCAAACACTCCCGGAGTATCGCAGGAACCGCTTCCACAGGAGAGATTTTCCGAATATGATTCACACTCCCCCGCTCCAAAAACGCGATACCGCCAAGGGGCACACCTACCGGACAGGACAGATCATTTTTGCCAGACCAAGGCGTGCCATAAACCATCCACACACCGTTTGTCCGGCGAAGCGTCGGCTTATCGTCGTTAATGATCTGCGCGCCAAATAAGCGGCACCATTTTTCCGTGTGGGTAGATTTTCCCGTACCGGAGGGGGCAGAAAAAAGATAGGCCTTGCCTCCCAGCATCACCGCCGAGGCGTGAAGCTGAAAGCCGTGGAATCGCAGCACCTTTGCAGCAAACAGCGAGCCGGTGGTCATATACTCTGCCGTGTCCAGATCGCGAAGCTGCGGATATTTGCGGAGCACCTGCCCGTAGTCATAGGAAAGGGAAATATCCGTCTGTCCTGCTTCCTCCGTCAGGTATGGCAGCGCCTGCTGCTTTGTCCGACCGGAGAGCTCCATTTCCACGATCAGGTCTGCGATCCGATACCGCGCCATCCCTATCCTCCCAAATTTTGATACTTATTTTACAGCGCCTACATCCGTAAGCTTTTGCAGGAATTTTTCCACATCTGCCATTGCCTGCGCATCAGAGACCTCGTAGCGGTCTGTCAGCACCTTTGCAAGTGCTTCCTTGGTCTGCTCCGCCTCCAGCGCATTCCAAAGATGAACACCGGCGCTATTTAGCGTCACAATACCGGCAAAATCCCGGGTCGCTGCGCCCACCGGCACAAGGACCTGACTGCCGGCCACTTCCTGCAGCAGAAAATTTTCACTTCTAATCATGGTTTTTCTCCTGATTTCAGCCTTTTATCGTACATATAAAGAGTATACCATAGGTACAGAGGAAGTGTCAAGGGCAATCCCGTCTCACAAATCCCACAAGTCCCGGATCTCCGGAAAAGGGCGCATTGCCTCTGTGTCAGCCTTTCGCTGAGCAATGTGCTTTTCCATCCAAAGCAGATGGTACCACCGCCCGAACTTATAGCCGCAGTCGCTCATTTTACCAACCGTCTGATATCCCATTCGGGTATGAAAACGGACAGAGCTGTCGGTAAGATACTTATCCTCCCGGTCGCAGGCTGCCACGCAGGCTTCCAAGGTACAGATATTTTGTCGTAGCAATATATTCTCAAGCGCTTCGTACAGCATCCTGCCAATGCCCTTGCCCCGGGCATCACGACGGATATAGATACTGACCTCCACAGCCCAGTCGCAGGCTTTTCTGCGAATCAGCGGGTGGGCATAGGCATAGCCAAGGAGCCGACTGTCTTCTTCATAAACCAAAAAAGGATGGGTCTGCAGGATCTCCCGGATGCGCCCGGCAAATTCTGCGACTTTGGGTGCTTCATATTCAAAGGACACCGCCGTATTTTCCACATACCAGCCGTAAATAGCGGCAAGCTGGGCGCTGTCCTCTTCTCTTGCAATTCGGATCATATCACATATTTGCCTTGATAGCGGTAATCAGGATGTCCCCCGCCACCACCCGGTCCTCGGGAGCAAAGCCTTCCTCAAAATTGTCAGAATAGAGAACCTGAGCCGAGGGTGGGAACTCCTCATCCCCCGCCCAAACAAGCAGCCGGATGCGGTAATCGTCAATAAGCGTAAACTCATAACCTGCATCCCCGTGATTAACCGTAGCTGCGCCCATTTTTTCCGCCGCCCTGCAAAAGGCATCCACTCTTGTGCCGAAGGTAAAGGCGGCCCGTGTCAGTACCCGCCCGGTGTAGGGTTTCATGTACAGTTCACCCCAGGGCATCTCCCGGAAGGTCTTCCAATTACCCAGCGCCGGGATACTTTTCCCCTCCAGCAAATACCGCAGCAAAAAGGTCTGTACCGGCAGCGCAGGGGCAATTCCCTGCCCGTCCGTAATTTCTGCCGTTTCTGTAACCGCATAGGTCTTTCCCATCAACGTCACGGAAAACGCACCGTTTTCCGCTAAGATCCCCAAACGGCCTGCAATTTCCAACTTATCTGCCTTACTATAAAGCTCTGCATAGTAGGAAAAGGGTACTTCTTCTTTATTGTTTTGAATTTCCATTATCATTCCTCCATTGCGCTGGGGAAAAGGGCACTGTTGGTATGGGGCAGGAAGCAGGCTGCCACGAAAGAGTCCATATAGCCCGGGTATGTAGACAGCTCTAAGTAGGTCATATTTGCGCCTACCTCCGCGCACTTCCGGTTTGCCTGATCGCTCATTACCATAGCATAGGCGCCAGTAAGGGAGGAATTTCCGATATATTGAAATTTCTCCAATTCTACATCCGGCAGCATACCGATGCGGACAGCGTTTTTCATATTGATGCCGGAGCCGATGCCGCCGGCAACATAGACCTTATCGATGACCTCTACCGGCATATCCACGCTTTGCAGAAGCGTATCAATGGCGGAGAAGATGGCGCCCTTGGCGCGGATAAAATTGTCGATATCCACCTCGTTGATGGAAATTTCCCGACCGGTCTCGCTCTCATTCTCGAAAGCGAGGACATATCGGCCCATCCCGTGCTCGTCCCGCCGTACCCGGTCGCCCTCACGGACAAACAGACCCTTTGCGTTAATGATGCCGCAGCGAAACAGCTCCGCGATCATATCAATAATACCGGAGCCGCAGATGCCAACCGGCTTCTGACCCTCGTCACCAACGACGGTCAAGCTGGGGATCATCGTCTCCTTGTCGATGGTACAAGCCTCCACCGCGCCGTCGGTTGCACGCATACCGCAGGAAATGTCACCGCCCTCAAAGGCAGGACCGGCAGAGCAGGCGCAGCTCATAAGGAAATCCCGGTTGCCAAACACGATCTCGCCGTTGGTGCCAAGGTCGATAAAGAGGCTCATTTCGTCCTTGTCCCAAATCATAGAAGCCAGCGTACCGGCAGTAATGTCACCGCCTACATAAGAGCCGATATTGGGCGCGATCTGTACATCCGCAAGAGGATTCGCAGGCAGCTTTAAGTCGCCCGCTTTCAGTCCCTCCCAACCGAAGAAGCTGGGAATATACGGCTCCATCCGCACCGGCTCTGCATCCACACCCACAAAAAGGTGGTTCATCGTAGTGTTCGCCGCCACGCACAGCCGCAAAATGGCATTTGCAGAAATGCCAGCGGACTTGGACAGATTTGCAATAATGGGATTTAAGGTCTCCTTAATAATAGCATCCTGCAAGTTTTTCTTGCCGCCCGGGCGTCCCTGCTGGATAATGCGGTTGATAACATCCGCGCCGTAGCGGATCTGTCCGTTGCCGGAAGAACCCTTTGCCAAGATCTTACCGTTTGTCAGATCCACCAATACCATCGTTACCGTGGTCGTACCAATATCAATGGCACAGCCGACAATTGCGGTATCTGCCGGGGCGCACACATCCATACAGAGGAAGGTATCGCCCTTTTTCTCACCCTTAACGCAGACAGTAAAGCCGTTCTCACGAAGGACAGATGCCAGCTTCCGCATTACGAAGAAAGGTACATCTACCCTTTCTGCACCCAACTGCGCCTGCACCGCCCACTGGAAGCGCTCCACATCGGGCATCGTATCGTCCAGCGTGGGTTCTGTCATCTCCACGACTACAGAGACAAAGTTATTCTCAAAAGCGATGCCGCCATCCATCATTTGCGCCTTGGCATCCTCAAAAATCGCGATCTCCTGCGGGCTGCTGAGGTCCGCGGTCTTCATCCGGGACTGGTAAGCGCTGGCAATATCCGGCACAAAAACTGTACAATCCGTAAGTACCTTGCAGTTACAGGACAGCCGCCAACCGGCAGCATACTCCTCCTCACTGATATGCCGAGAGGGAAAGGTCTCAACCTCACCGGAAAGAAGCTTTACCCGACACTTGCCGCAGGAACCGTTACCGGAGCAAGGGGCATCGATGGCAACATTGGCGCGCCTTGCCAATTCCAGCAGGTTGTCCCCCACTTGGCAGGCAATAGAAACTTCATTGCCGCCTTCAATTTGAAATACTACATTCGGCATACTAAAAACCTCGCATTTTCATACTTTTCTGCGTAGCATTATAGCACAAAAAGCACGCCTTGTCTACATAGAAAAAGCCTCCCCTGTGTAAGGGGAGGTGCAGCCGAACAGGCTGACGGAGAGGTTGTATTTTATCGACCGTTAACAATCCCTCAGTCAAAAACCAAAGATTCTTGCCAGCTCGCTGCGGCGAGCCCGGTCACGGCTCTGACAGTCCACCGGACTGTCATTCACTACCGCGACTGCGCTTCGCTTACCCTTTACACAAGGGAGCCTTTCATTGCAGTAAAAGCACAAAAAAGCGGCGGGAGCAAGCCCCCGCCACAATTGATGCTATGATTCTTCCCAACAAACAGCAGATCACAAAAAGCCTAAATATCATTGCAAAATGATCTGTTATTCACTTAAAGATTTAGCAGCAGCGCCCAAGCCAAGCCATAATAGCTCAGTACCGCCACCAGGTCATTGATGGTAGTGATCAACGGACCGGAGGCCACTGCCGGGTCAACACCCAATCGGTACAGACATATGGGGATCGCCGCACCGGTCAATCCGGAAATTGCCATAGCGAAACACATCGCAAGACCCACACAGCCGGCTGCAGACAGCACAAAGGTCACACCGTAAGACCCAAAAATCAGTAAATAAGCGCTTACGATCGCAAAAGAGATGGTCCCAAGGACAAGTCCGTTCAACACCGCGATGCGAACCTCCTTCAAAATCGTTACCAGCTGCTCTTTGGTGCTGCTATCTTCATTGCTGCCCAGGGCCCGTACCGTTACCGCAAGGGATTGGGTGCCCACATTGCCTGCCATACCGAGTATCAGGGACTGGAAGGACACGATCATCGGCAGGGCATCCACCACGCCTTCAAAAAGACCCACCACCGCAGAGACCACAAGGCCCATAAACAGCAGCGCGATCAACCAAGGTACACGCTTTTTCATACTCTCGAAAAGCGTCTCATCCGGCTCTTGCTCTGCGCTCATAGCCGCCAGCTTTGCGTAGTCATCACTGATCTCCTCGTCAACCAGCTCGATGATATCCGTAGATGTGATCACACCCAAAAGCGTCTTATCCTCGGAGGAAATCACCGGGATCAAATTCTCGGAATAGCCGCGAAGCCGTTCGATATTTTCGGAGATAATATCCTTATCATAGACAAATGGGAATGTGTTATAAATCAGCGATTCCAGCTCCACATTGCTTCTTGCCACAATCAGGTCCTTCAGGTCAATGGCGCCATAAAAGGAACCGTCCTCATCTACTACAAATATGGTATAGATATTGTCGTTTTCTGCCGCCTCCTCCACCAAGGTTTTCATCGTCTCCTTGATGGTAAAGCTCCGCTTGACGGCGATAAAGTTGGTGCTCATACGGCTGCCGAACTCATCGTCCTCGTAGGAAGTGATCAGCTGGATCTCTTCTTTGATCTCTTCGTCGTCAATGAACTCCAGAACTTCGTTTCTGGTCTCCTCGTCCAGTTCTTCCAGCGCTTCCACTGCGTCATCGGCATCCATCTGCTCAATGATATCCGCCGCTTCTTCCGCGTTCAGCTCTGAAAGATATTCGCCTGCATCGTCTAAGAAGGACACGATTTCAGACATTCCCTCGCTGCCAAGGATCCTGCGCAGCCATTCCTGCTCCTCGAATTCCAGCTCCTCAAAAACGCCTGCGATGTCGTTTTCGTGATATTCCAGCAGCTGCTCCCGAATCTCTTCAGGACCAAGCCCGCTTCGGATGATACCGAGAATTTCTGCGCTATAATCCTGTCTTTCCGGCAAAAGCTTTTCCTCTTCCATCGGTATCCTCCTTTCTGCCGATCCTCCGGCACTTTTTCCTCTCTATTATACCACAGAAACAGCCCTTGTCCACAAGGAAAACTTATTTTACCAAAAGAAAACCGCATCATCGCATAACATTGTAGGGAACGGATTTATCCGTTCCACGACGGTGCAGGGCAAGCGGAATGCATAAATGCATTCCCTACAGCAAAAAAGTACAAAAAGCGGCGGGAGCAAGCCCCCGCCCTACGCGTTATTTTCCTTGTTCTGCTTATCAAATAAATTTACTGGCACTCAACGAATTCATCCCAATGTTTGTTTAGTGTTTTGAATGTAATCAGATTAAGCAGATATCCGCCTATGATTACAACTATTAAAATTCCATAGCTAATATAATCTTTTATATCGACCGTTTTACTAACAGCAACCAATCCAAGCATTAAAGCAATATATATAAAACCTCCAAGCAATCCGCAACGCCAAAAATACTTAGATAGCTTCTTTTTGTCTACTTCTTGCTTTAGCACTTTGATAAACAAAGAAAACCATAAAATAATTGCACCATAAAGAGGAATAACTCCCAAATACTTTAACTTTCTGCTCATAATAATCTCCCTCTTATAATTATTGTAATCCCTTTATAACTCTTTGTCAATCTCCCACCATAATTGTCAATTGTCAATTATCCATTGTCAACTAAAAAAGAGCGTGCTCTTTCGAACACGCTCTTTTAATATTTATGCCAAAGGCTCCATACCGAGTACAGGGTGACCCTTCTCGGTCAGCCAAGCGATCAGCTCTTCTGCATCGCAGGTGACGGTCTCGTCAGCCACCATATCTGCGAAGTTCTCGATGCCGTACAGCTCCAGAGCAGTCTTATTCAGCCGCTCAGCCACATCATCCTTCAGCTCCTTGGGCATCCAAACGATCCGCTCGATGCCGCCCTCTGCGTAGAGGAATTTCTTCGACGAGATGAAGTGACGGCCATGACCCATAAAGCCGGGGGTCTGTACACCGCCGCCGGTGCAGGATGCCAGCTCACCGAAGGTCATACCGGCAGGGGTCATACCCTTGTATTCCCGGTTGACAACGATAACGCCGTTGCTCACCGGCTCGATGCCACAGATGCACTCGAAGCAGCCGCAGGAAGTCATAGGATCTTCCAAGATAGAATACAGGGTGACATTTTCTACTGCGCCGTGGGTGGCGTCACTGATTGCCTTATTGACGGACTCGAAGCGGCCGGTGCGCTCGTCTAAGCAGCCTTCCTTGAAGATGGGCTGGCAGGGACCGTTGGGATCCAGCTCGTTGGTTGCCTTGGCATCCAGCCAAGAAACCGCGCCGCACAGACCCAGACGCTCGGGAGTAACCACGCAGCAGTGGGCAGGTGCGAAGGACTGGCAAAGGATACAGGTGTAGTAGCGGTCAACAGCCTCGTCGGTCATAGAAGCAAGGCGGTCATCGCGCTGATTATAGCGAGGCATTGCGATCTCGTCACGGAAGGCGGCAGCCTTCTCTACATCGGTAATAAGCGTGATCTGGCACTTGTCAACGACTGCGTCAAATTCGTCCATGATCATCACATACAGAACCTCAGCAAAGTCCTTCAACCGCAGGCCTGCTTCGAAAGCGTTCTTAGACACACGAACACGGACCTGATTGCGCTGACCGGTGTGCATCACGCCCTCCATATAGTTAAACCAAGCGTGGAATTTCCGCTCGATAACAGACTCGAAGTCGATCTGCATCTTCTTGCCGGCAACCTCAACAAAGGTAGCCAGTGCCAGCTCAGAAGCGCCATCCAGATCAGGGCCAACGATGGTGATCTTGTGATCTTCCACTTCGTCCAGCTCACGCATAACCACCAGTTCTGCCGTGGGGTTCTTGCCGGAGTAGAACTCGTTGTGCATATCAGACTTTCGGATAATCTCGCCCTCGAAAGCGGCAGCAAATGCCACGGGGATGGGCAGCTCTTTGACTTTGATCTTAATGTTGCGCAACTCGAGGGACTTCTTAACAGTAAGGCTGTGGTCGCATACGGACTCCAGCGCGCCGGGAACCTGATTTTCGCCCAGGTCGATGTCCACAACTACAGGGAAGCCAAGAGCGATAGCGCCTGCGCCTGCGGAGACAACAACGGCATCGATAGCGCCGAAGGTGTTGACGAATGCGGGCACGCGCTCCTTGGTGTAAGTCAGCAGACCGCCCAAGTCACCGGGCTGGACATTGCCGAAGATCAGGGCTGCACGGACAGCAACAGTAACAACGTGGATAACGGAGGTAACATCGTGACCCAAGGGAATGACACGGAACTCAAGACCCATCTTGACGCCGCCCTCGGCACACTGCTCGATGACATCGCCAACCATAAAGGTCATAATGCCCTTAGACTGGTAGTCCTTAACCACATTTACCACATCTTCTGCGTTATCAGCCTTACCCAGCACAACAGCCACACCGGGGATATCGCCGGTAACCAGCGGCACGCCCAAGGAGCGGATGATGGGATCGGGCACGAAGCCGATGCCGGAATCATTTGCGTAGGGCTCTGCGTTATCTACCCATTTCAGGCCTTCCAGAATCTCTGCGCCCACAGCGGTAGCAAGACCGGCATTGAGTGCCTGACCCAAGTCTTCCTGATTTGTGATCAGGCTCTTAAGTACTGAAACGCAGGGCACCAAATCACCCAAAGTCTTGACCTTTACACCGGTAGCGGCATAAATGGTGGGGAAAAAGTAGGCAGTGTCAGGGAATGCGATGGCCTTGTCAGCACCATATTTTGCAATGGCATCGTTGACAGCACCCTCAGTCAGGCCAGCCACGGCATTGCTGCCGCCATAAATCAGATCGGTTAATACGCTCATAGTAAGTTCCTCCTGATAATTATAATTTATATGAAGCCCCCACGGGCTGGATATACGAAAATTGGGTCACCCCGCTTGTCATTCTGAGCGAAGCGCAGCGGAGTCGAAGAATCCGTTCCATTACCCTAAAAGGTCAGGGTATAAATCCTTCCATTTGGGATTCATCGTTTCAACTAATGCATTCTTTTTAGAACGCCGCCAACCTTTAAGCTGTTTTTCTCTTTCGAGTGCAGCTTTTATATCGGTTGTTTGTTCAAAATATACCAACTTATGTATTTCATACTGTGATGTAAAGCTTTTAGGATCGGCACACA